>DATEOX010000380.1:0-6252 GCA_035273585.1 Thermoanaerobaculia bacterium | reverse complement strand
GGTGCAGGACCGGGACGGCCGCGCGCAACCGCCGCGCGAGGCGCCGCAACGCGCCGCCCGGCCGCCGCAGCGAGAAATGAATCACCGCGACACCGCCCGGCGCGAGGCGGCGCAGCAACCCGGCGAAGAGACGCAGCCCCTCGCGGACGGGGATGTGCTGGAACACGATCAGCGAGCAGATGAAATCGTAAGCGGCGTCGTCCAGGGTGGTCACGAAGCGCACGTTCGGCGCCTCGCCCGCGTTGCGCCGCGCGATCTCCAGCATCCGCGGCGAGACGTCGCATCCCGTGACGCTTTCCGCGCGCGCGGCGAGGGCGAGCGTCAGCCGCCCCACGCCGCAGCCGAAATCGAGCGCCGTGCGCGGCGCGAACGCGGGGCCGGCGATGGCCAGCAGCCGCTCGACGTCCGCCTCGCCGGTGGCAAAGAACGCGCGGCGCTGCTCGTCATCGAGCGCACCGGAGAGGAAGCGCGGCTCGGTGAGCACCGCGTAATACGGCTCCCGTTGCGCGAGCTCGTCCCAGTCGTCGGTGTAGCGCCTCATGCGGTGTCATCCTGAGCGAAGCGAAGGATCCGTATCTTCAGGCGCCGCGCGAGATCGGTACGGATCCTTCGCCGGCTGCGCGGCTCAGGATGACACGGTCGCCGCCGATCTCAGCTCTCCGGCATGGCGTACGCCGCTTCGGCCGCCGGCGGCGCGGCGCCGGTAAGCGCGGCCAGGATGCGCTCCACATGCACGTGGCTCGTCTCGATGAACTCCTTCGTCCCGCTCACCTGCGTCCCAGCCGCCGCCGTGCCGGCCACGTACAGGCCGGGGACGTTCGTCTCCATCGTCCGCTCGTCGAAGCGCGGGCGACGGCGCGGACCGTCGAGAGCGACGCCGGCCTGCTCGAAGAGCGTCGCGTCCTGCTCGTAGCCGGTGAGGAGGAGGACGAAGTCGGCCTCCACGCGGCGGCCGTCAGGATCGAGCACGACCGCCTCCGGCCGGATCTCGCGCACGGTCGTGCGGGGCAGAAACGTCAGCCGCCCATCGCGCGCCATCCCCCGCACGTCGGGGAGGAGCCAGAACTTGATGTGCGCCTCGTCGAAGTCGTCGCCGCGGTACGAGAGCGCCACTTCCGCCCCCACCCGCACGCAGCGGATCGCCGCCTCGACCGCGGAGTTCCGCCCGCCGACGACGAGCACCCGCCGGCGGAAGTAGACGTGCGGATCGGCGAAGTAGTGGCTCACGTGCGGGAGGTCCTCGCCCGGCACGCCGAGGAGGTGGGGGCGGTGCATGTCGCCGATGGCGAGGACGATCTTGCGTGCGAGGCGCTCGCGCGGCGTCCGGCCGGCGGTCGTCACGAGGAACCCGCCGCCCTCGCGCCGGGCGATCGAGGTCACCGGCTCGTACGTCTCGATGCGCAGGTCGAACTGCAGCACGACGGCGCGCAGGTAGTTGAGGTACTCCTCGCGCGTGGCCTTGGTCTGATCGAGCGTCTGCAGCGGCACGCCGGCGATGGCGATCCGCTCCGGCGAGGAGAAGAAATGCGTCTGCGGCGCGTACCAGGAGATGGTGGAGCCGATCTGTCCCGCATCGACATGCTCGTACGGGATGCCCGCCCGTTTCAACCCCACCGCGAGCTCGATGCCGATCGGTCCCGCGCCGATGATGAGGACTTCGTTCACGGGCGCGATCGTATCGCGCGTTGACCGCCGTCCGCGCCGGGTGATATCAGGCTCGTGTGCACGTCGACGTATCCGCCCTCGAAGCCCACCGCACGGCGCTCACCGGCCACTGCTACCGGATGCTCGGCTCGGCCGCCGACGCCGAGGACGCCGTGCAGGAGACGATCGTCCGCGCCTGGCGGAGCCTCGACCGCTTCGAAGGGCGGGCCTCGATCCGCACCTGGCTGTATCGCATCGCCACGAACGTCTGCCTCGACGCGCTCTCCAGCGCCTCGCGCCGCATGCGCCCGTTCGACGAAGGGCCGGCCGGTCCGCCCGATGAAGCGGCGCTCGAGACGCGGGAGCGGACGCACTGGCTGGAGCCGATCCCCGACGCGCGCGCCATCCCCGCGGACGGCGACCCGTTCGAGACGGCCTCGCTGCGCCAGAGCATCCGCCTGGCGTTCGTCGCTGCGCTGCAGCACCTCCCGCCGCGCCAGCGCGCCGCGCTCCTCCTGGCCGACGTGCTCGGCTGGTCGGCCGCCGAAGTCGCGGAAGGCATCGGGACGAGCGTCGCCGCGGTGAACAGCAGCCTGCAGCGGGCCCGGGCCACGATGGCCGCCCGCAACGGCAACGCCTCGCCGGCCGTGCTCGACGACGAGCAGACCGCGCTGCTCGACCGCTACGTCGACGCCTTCCAGCGCTACGACGTCGACAGCCTCGTCTCCCTCCTGCGCGACGACGCGGTCTTCTCCATGCCGCCGTACACGCTCTGGCTGCAAGGACCGGCGCCGGTGCGGGCCTGGCTCGAAGGTCCGGGCGCCGGATGCCGCGGCTCACGCCTCGTGCCGGTGGCCGCCTCCGGCTCGCCCGCCTTCGCCCAGTACCACCGCGGCGAGGACGCCTGGGCGCTCATCGTCCTGGAGCTGGACGGCGAGCGCATCGCCGGCTGGACCTCGTTCCTCGACGTGGAGACGCTCTTCCCGATGTTCGGCCTGCCGCTGACGTTTTCTCCTCCCGACCGATGAGTTTTGCCGCGGCCCCCGGTCTATACCGTCGAAATGACTTCGAAGGAGGACCCGATGAGCGCCACCGTTGACACGATCCACACCGTCGATCTCTCCCGCACCTCGCTCCTGACCGGCCGCGTCCTGAGCGGCCTGGCCGTGCTCTTCCTGCTGTTCGATGCCGTGGGCAAGCTGATGCGCCCCGCGGCGGTCATCGACGGCACGACGCAGCTCGGCTGGCCGGTCTCCGTCATCCTGCCGCTGGGCATCATCCAACTCGTCTGCCTGACGGCCTACCTCGTCCCGCACACCTCGTTCCTCGGCGCGATCCTCTGGACGGGCTACCTGGGCGGCGCCGTCGCCACGCACGTCCGCATCGGCAACCCGCTCTTCAGCCACATCCTCTTCCCGGTCTACGTCGCCGCGCTGCTCTGGGGCGGCCTCTGGCTGCGCGACCGCCGCGTCCGCGCGCTGCTGCCGTTCGCGTGAAAGGAGCGCTCATGTCCCGCGAGATCTTCGTCAACCTCCCCGTCCGCGACCTGCAGAAGTCGATGCAGTTCTTCACCGCCCTCGGCTTCTCGTTCAACCCGCAGTTCACCGATGACAAAGCCGCCTGCATGATCATCAGCGACAAGGCGTACGTCATGCTGCTCAGCGAGCCGTTCTTCCGCGGCTTCACCCGGAACGCGATCTGCGATACGTCCGCCAGCACGGAGGCGCTGCTCGCGCTATCGTGCACGAGCAAGGCGGAGGTCGACCAGCTCGTGCGCAAAGCAATCGACGCCGGCGGCCGGCACGCCGTGGACGCCAACGACCACGGCTTCATGTACGGCTGGAGCTTCTACGACCTCGATGGCCATCACTGGGAGGTGCTCTGGATGGACCCCAAGGCGGTGCAGTGACCCAACACGCGTCGACCTCTTCTTCGCCCCCTCCCGGCCCGGAGCCGACGCACGCCGAGCGCGTGCGGACGCTCCTGGCCGAGGAGCGCGTCGGCACGCTGGCCACGCAGTCGGCCCGCCACCCCGGCTTCCCCTTCGCCTCGGTGATGCCGTACGCGCTGCTCGACGACGCCTCGCCGCTGTTCCTCATCAGCGGCATGGCCATCCATACCCAGAACGCCCTCGCCGACCCGCGCGCGAGCCTCCTCGTGATGCAGAGCGGCAGCGGCTCCGACCCCCTCGGCGCCCCCCGCGCCACCCTCCTCGGCCACGTGACACGCATCGAGACCACCCCCGCCCTCCGCGCCGCCTACCTGGCGCGCCACCCGTCCGCGAGCTACTGGATCGACTTCTCCGACTTCTCCTTCTTCCGCCTGGAGGTGACGGACGTCTACTTCGTCGGCGGCTTCGGCGTGATGGGCTGGGTCGCCGCCGACGACTACCGCGCCGCCCAACCCGACCCCCTCGCGCCGTACGCCGCCGGCATCATGGAGCACATGAACACGGACCACGCCGACGCCCTGCGCGACATCACCCGCCACTTCGCCTCCCTCCCCGCCGAGGAGGCAACGATGGTCTCCTGCGACCGCCTGGGCTTCGTCGTCCGGGCCCGGACAGCGGAGGGGATGAAAGGGGCCCGCATCGCGTTCCCGGAACCGGTGACCTCGCGCGAGGATGCGCGGCGGGTGCTGGTGGCGATGACGAGGGCGGCAAGGGGGTGAGGTGACGCCCCCGCTGGCAAAGATGCTCCGTCCTGAAAAGGCGCTGATCTTTCGGATCACGCATCGCGCGAATCTGCCGTTCATTCTCGAACATGGGCTCTTTTGCCGTCGCGCCCACGTGGAGGATCCGAATTTCGTCGCCATCGGCAATCCAGAGCTGATCGAGAAGCGGCGGGACCGTACGGTCGACGTCTCTCCGGGCGGGACGCTCGACGACTACGTCCCGTTCTACTTCACTCCGTGCAGCCCGATGCTGTTGAACATCAAGACCGGGTACGTCAAGCAGCGAAGCAACGAAGAGATCGTGGTTCTCGTCAGCTCGTTGCCGAAGTTGGAGGCGAACGGAATCCGCTATGTCTTCACGGACCGTCACGCATATCTGAAAACGGCTCGGTTCTTCAACGATCGTGCAGACCTGGGAGATGCCGTCGACTTTCCGCTCCTGCAATCGAGAGACTTCAGCCGAGATCCGGAGCACCCGGAGAAGTTCGAGCGCTATCAAGCTGAGGCTCTCGCTCATCATCATGTCCCGGTAACGGCGCTGGCCGGAGTTGGCTGTTACACTGCGTCCGTCAGGGATGAAATCAAGTCCATCTGCTCGCGGCTGACGGTCACTCTCGATATCGTGGTCCGCTCCGAGTGGTACTTTTGATGATCCGATTCACATCAGGCAATCTGCTCGACGCCCCCGCTGACGCGGTGGTGAATACCGTCAATACGGTCGGCGTCATGGGGAAGGGAATCGCCCTGATGTTCAAAGAGGCATTCCCGGCGAACTTCCGCGAATACGAGGCCGCGTGTCGGATCGGCTCTGTGCAGCTCGGAAAGATGTTCATGACCGAGCGGCCGCCGGTGCTCGGGCCGCCGCGCTGGATCATCAACTTTCCAACGAAGCAGCATTGGCGTGGCAAGTCGAGGCTGGAGTGGATCGAGTCCGGTTTGCAGGACCTGCGGCGCGTTGTTCTCGAGAAGAACATTCTCTCCATTGCGATGCCGCCGCTCGGTTGCGGAAACGGGGGACTCGACTGGTCGGCGGTCCGCCCGCTCATCGAGCAGGCCATGCAGGATCTGCCGAATGTCGAGGTGATCGTCTACGAGCCGACACGCGAGTACCAGAACGTTACCAAGCCGGGGGGTGTCGAGAAGCTCACTCCCGCCCGCGCCCTCATCGCGGAGCTCGTCCGGCGCTACTGGATCTTGGGCATCGCATGCTCGCTGCTCGAGATCCAGAAGCTCGCATGGTTTCTGGAACGCGGAATCGAGGCGCTCGCACTCGACAATCCGCTCGATCTTCAGTTCGCGGCGGACCGCTATGGACCGTATGCGAATCGGCTCATGCATCTTCTGGATGGTCTCGACGGCAGCTACCTGCGATCCAACGTGCGGATTCCGGATGCCAAGCCGACGGACGTGATCGCATTCGCCGATTCCAAAAAAGAGAGGGTGGCCCTCTACCTTCGCACCGAAGCGGCCCGCTACCTCCCGGCGCTCGAACGCGTCTCCCGCCAGATTGATGGGTTCGAGTCGCCGCTCGGCATGGAGCTGCTGGCAACGGTCGACTGGCTGATTGCGCGCGCGCAGTGCCGTCCTGAGCTGACGGCCATCAAAGCAGGTCTGCGCGCCTGGCCGGGCGGCGCCGGAGCCGGTGAGCGGAAGCTGAAGATCTTCGATGACCGCATGCTCGAGCTAGCCATCGAACGACTAGCGGAGACGTAAACGGTTCAGGTACGCCACTCGTCGATCAAGCTCGCCACCAGTCCCGTCCACCCGGTCTGATGGCTTGCCCCCAGCCCTTCCCCCGTGTCGCCGTGAAAGTACTCGTAGAAGAGGACGAGATTTCGCCAGTGCGGGTCGTGGGCGAAGAGCTCGGCCTGGCGGGAGCCGCGGGGGCCGTAGATGGGGCGGTAGCCGTCGGCGTCGGGGAGGAAGAGGCGGATC
>DATEOX010000379.1:0-4027 GCA_035273585.1 Thermoanaerobaculia bacterium | reverse complement strand
GAGCCAGGCCGGGCGGGGCGGGAGGGCGGGGCGGGTGCGCCAGAGGAGGACGAGTCCTGCCAGCGCCGCCGCATGCGTGAGCAACGGAACGGGACGGACGGAGATCCAGGCTACGAGCGCCACCACCGTCCCGAAGCAGGGGAAGCCCACCAGGAAGGCATCGGCGAAGTTCGCCCTCGTCACCGCCCAGCCGACGGCGAAACAGGCCAGCACGACCGCCGCGGCGGCGAGCATCGCGCCGCCCGTCTCGCGCAGGATGAGCCGCGCCGGCGCGAAGCGGTGCAGGAAGAGCGCGGTCAGCACGACGGTGACGGCTGCGGCCGCCAGAGCGAGGGCGCGCGAGCGCTGCAACCTCTCCCCATCCGTCCCGTATCGATCATCCGGGGACCACGTCATGCTGATGCTGATGATGACATTGTTCGCTCTCGTGCTCGCCGCGGGCGTCTGCATCGCCGCCGTCGGAGCCGCGCTCTGGGTGGCCAGGACGGCCCTTCATCTCGCCCTCCTGCCGCTCAAGCTCCTCCTCCTGCCGTTCCTCGCCATCTTCGTGGTGGTGAAGCTGGCCCTGATCGTCGCCGTGGTGGCGGTGGCCGCCGCGGTGCTCATTCCGATGGCCATCGTGGCAGCGATCATCGCCCTGCCGGTGATCGCTTTAGCCGCGGCAGCCTGAACAGGGCAGAGTTCTTGCGTGCAGCTTTTCCCTTTGTGCAAGTTCCCGAGAACGAGACCATCGGCGAGAGCCGTCCACGCGCCCTGATCGTCGACGACGATGACCCCATCCGGACGATGCTGACCAAGCTGATCGAGCGGCAGAATCTCTCGGTCGACCAAGCGCGCGACGGCGAAGAGGCCATCGAGCGCCTCGACGACGACGGCTACAACGTCATTCTCCTCGACCTGATGATGCCGCGCGTCGACGGCTTCGGCGTCCTGCGCCACATGCGCGAGCATCATCCCGAGAAGCTCCGCTGCACGATCATCGCCTCGGCCGTCCCGGAGAGCGAGATCCTCCGCAACTTCGACGTGCCGGTGTACAAGATCCACCCCAAGCCGTTCGACATGGCCCAACTGATCGCCGACGTGCGAGCCTGCGCCGCGACCGGGAGCGCGTAGTGCTATAACGCGCCGGCATGCCGCAAACGCCGCACGTCGAGCGCCACTTCACCTCCAGCCTGGTCGTCCGCGATGTCGTCATCGGCATGGCCGATGGCTTGACTGTGCCGTTCGCGCTCGCGGCGGGACTCTCCGGCGCCGTCAACCACGCGGACATCATCGTCACCGCCGGCCTGGCGGAGATCGCCGCCGGCTCGATCGCCATGGGCCTGGGCGGCTACCTCGCGGCCAAGAGCGACGCGGAGCACTACCAGGCCGAGCAGCGCCGCGAGCAGCAGGAGGTGGTGGAAAAGCCTCGCGAGGAGATGGACGAGGTGGCGGACATCTTCCGCGCCTACGGCATCGCCGACGAGCACATCGGACCGGTGGTGAACGCCATGCGCAACCGGCCGAAGGAGTGGGTCGACTTCATGATGCGCTTCGAGCTCGGCCTGGAGAAGCCCGACCCCACCCGCGCCCGCACCTCGGCCGCGGTCATCGCCGGCGCCTACACCATCGGCGGGCTCGTGCCGCTCCTCCCCTACATGATCGTCGACAGCGTGACGGCCGCCATGGGCGTGTCGGTCGTCGTGACCCTCATCGCGCTCTTCATCTTCGGCTGGGTGAAGGGGACGTTCACCGGCGCGCGGCCGCTGAGGAGCGCGCTGCAGACGACCATCACCGGCGGGCTCGCGGCGGCGGCGGCGTTCCTCATTGCCCGCGCCATCTCCTAACGCTTCCAAATGACGATGCGGTCCCAAAGCAACCGCCTCATCACCTTCCACAGGACCTCGCGCACGTTGCGCGGGCGGCCGGGCCAGGGAATGGCCACCAGCGTGTCGACGCGCGCACGGCCGGGGAAGCGGCGGATGATGCCGCCCGCGGTCCAGTAGATGTGCTGCACGTCGTAGTCGTCCGTGAGTTGGCGCTGCTCCACCACGCGCCGCTGCATCGCGTCGGGCAACATCAGCAGGCCGCGGACGGCGTAGTGCGGGTCGGGCTTCCAGAGGAACCGCAGGCGCGCGGGCGTGGTGATCATCACCTGGCCGCCGGGCTTCAGGACGCGCATCATCTCTTTTGCCGCGCCGGAGGCATCGGGCAGATGCTCGATCGTCTCCAGGCAGAGCACCGCATCGAACGACGCATCATCAAATGGCAGCGACGCCGCCGAGGCGAGGACCTGCTCGACCGGAAGGCCCGAGCGCGCCCGCAGCAGCGCCAGCTCGGGATTGAAGACGACGTCCGCGGCCACGACGCGGTTGCGCTCCTCGTTCGCCAGCGCGAGGCTGACGCCGCCGTTGCCCGCGCCGAGGTCGAGGATGCGCAGGTCGCGGTCGGGGTATTTGGAGGCAAAGTAGGCGGCGAGCTCCACCCCCTCCTCGAAGCGCTGATGGGCAAAGTCGACGTTGCAGCGCCAGTGCGGCTGCTCGCGGCCGACGGAGCGCTCCACGCCGGCGAGCGCCACCTCGCGGTAGAGCGCCCGGAGGGCGTCCCAATCGGTCCGCATCGCCGCCGGTTGTATCACGGAATTTCGCCTCCCGGCCGGCGCTTGCTGTGCGACATGCGGGGATCCCACGGCTGGGGCGAGTTGCGCCGCGACGACAAGCGCGCGCTGATCGACGCCGTCGTCGCCGGCAAGGCGCCGCGCGGCCCGCTGCACCTCGAGCTCGACCTCACCGACCGCTGCAACGTCGACTGTTACTTCTGCAACCAGATGGACGTGCGCACGAAGGAGCAGATCCCCTACGAGCGCATCGTCGAGATCCTCGATGAGACCGCGGCCACCGGCCTCCGCTCGGTGCGCCTCGCCGGCGGCGGCGATCCGCTCTTCCACCGCCAGATCGACCAGGTGGTGGATGCGATCCACGCCCGCGGCCTGATCATCGACAACATCACCACGAACGGCCTCGGATTGACGCCGTCATTGGCCCGGAAGCTGGTCGACGGCGGCACGCGCGAGGTGCTCTTCTCCCTCAACGCCGCCGACGCCGCCGACTACGCCCGGATGATGCAGGTCAAGCCGGCGATCTTCGACAAGGTGGTCTCCAACATCGCCCACCTCGTCTCGATCCGCGACCGCCACCCGTTCGTCGTCGTGCAGTTCCTCCTCGACCGCGGCAACTACGCGCGCCTCCCCGAGATGTATGACCTCGGCGCGCGCCTCGGCGCCGACGTGGTGGCCATCAACACCATCACCGAGATCCCGCACGAGCGGATCGATCCGTCGATCCTGCTCACCCCCGAGGATCGCGAGCTGTTGCGCGAGCCGCTGCGCAGGATCATCGAGGCCGATCGCGGCCGGAACCTGCTGCAGATCTGCTTCCCGCGTCAGGAGCTGAATTCGCTGGTGCAGGAGCTCGCCGCGGAGCTCGGCACCTCCGTCTCGACCGGCTTCACGACGGCGGATACCTTCCGGGACGAGAACGGCTTCTGCTTCTTCGGCTACTACTCCGCCGTCGTGCGGGGCAACGGCGACATGTACCCCTGCTGCATGCTCCTCAATCCCGATTACAAGCCGCTGGGCAACGCGATGGAGGGAAAGTTCGGCGAGCAGTGGCAGGGGACGGGATTCAGGACGCTGCGCCACGAGATGCGCGAGGTGCTCCTGGCCGGCGGCGCGGCCGAGCATCAGCCCGGCCGCTTCGCCACGCTCACGCCGGAATGCGTCAATGCCCACGCCTGCGGCCTGAAGAACATGTACTTTCGATCGGACCGCGAGTTCTACCAGGACCTCGGCACCGCGCTCGATGACGTGCGAAAGAAGGAGATCCGCTTCTTCGGCAATCGCCAGCAGCTCGCCCGCGCGCTGCAGCAGCTCAAGCATCGCCACCCGCGTCTCAAGCACGCGTACGACGCCGTGGCCGCGCGCTCGCCGAAGGTGCGCGCCTGGCTGAAGCGCAATCTCTCGGTGCGGTAAATGTAGGGCCGGCTCTCC
>DATEOX010000378.1:0-7433 GCA_035273585.1 Thermoanaerobaculia bacterium | reverse complement strand
AAGGCGCGCGCGCTGCGGGACGTCGTCCCCGCCGGCGCGCTGCCCGAGCAGCCCGCGGTGGAGTTCGCGTTCACCGAGTCGAAGGTCTTCGCCTTCGTCCTGCCCCGGCCGCGCGTGGTGACGATCGCCGCGACGCCGGCCGAGGTCGCGGCGCTGGCGGACCGCTTCGCCCGCGAGCTCGCGGAGCGCAATCTCGCCTTCCGCACCACCGCCCGACAACTGCACGACCTGCTCATCGCGCCGCTCGGACTCCCTGCGACGCAGCGGCTGGTGATCGTCCCCGATCGCGAGCTGTGGCGCGTGCCCTTCGCGGCGCTCATCGACGGACGCGATCGGTACCTCGTGGAGTCGACGGCCATCATCCTGTCGCCATCGCTGCGCCTCGGGTCGGGCAGCGCGCGGTACACATCGCTCTTCGCGGCCGGCAACCTGCCGGACTCCGCACGCGAGTTGCGCGAGATCGGCGCGCTCTATCCGCGCGCCGTTCTGCAGGACGGCGCTACCGAGGGAGAGGTAAAGGCGCACATCGGCGAGGCGGACGTCATCCACATCGCCGCACACGGCATCTTCGACGACTCAGCGCCCCTGAATTCGCATCTCGTCCTTCGCGACGGAGAACTGACCGCCCGCGAGCTGATGGAGATGCACCTCTCCGCCAGCCTCGTCGTCCTCTCCGCCTGCGAGACCGCCGCGGGCCGCATCGCGCCAGGCGAAGGGATCATCGGCATGACCTGGGCCCTCTTCCTCGCCGGCTGCCCGACGGTCGTCGCGACGGAGTGGAAGATCGAGTCGGCGAGCGCGACGCGGCTCGTCGTCGCGCTCCATCGCAACCTCGTCGCCCGCGCCCGCCCGCCCGCCGACGCGCTGCGCGAGGCGCAACTCGAGCTGATGCGCGAGCCGCGCTGGTCGCATCCGTTCTATTGGGCGGGGTTCGTCGTGGTGAGCGCTAATGCACGATGACTTCGGTGTTCGGCGCCACCACCCGTCCCACCGGCGCGCCGAGGGCGGAGATCATGCTCTGCATCGTCTGCGCGGCGCCGGCGGCGCGGCCGGCGCGCTGCGACTCGAACTTGTCGGCCACCTGGAACGAGTCGACGAACGTTCGGAACTCGGTCATCGCCGTCCGCGCGCCGGAGGCGTACTGCAGCGCGTACACGCGGCCGACCGCAGCCACGTAGCCGTCGACGTAGGAGCGCCTGCCGTCCGCGGTCACCCGCTCGTAGGCATACGTGAACGAAGGGTAGATGGGGGCCGTCCGGCGCGAGAAGCGGAAGCCTTCGATCTTCTCCGCGTGCGCCTGCGCGTCGCGCTGCACGAAGCGGATCATCTCGAAGATCCACTGCTCGTCGATCGACATCTTTCCCGGCGGCGAGACGGTCACGGAGAATCGCTCGCCGCGCGCATCGGTCACGAGCCAGACGCCGGCGGCGGCCGAGAGCCGCTCCCACTTCCACTCCGCGGCCGGCGTGGCGACCGAGAAGTTCAGGTCGCGGTTCACGAAGCGCTCCTGCGCCACCGCCGCGGAGGCGGCGAACATCAGCAGGGCGGCCAGCAGGCGGCGGAGGCTCATAGCATCGGAATCTCTTCTTCGGTCAGCTCGGGCGTGACCAGCTTTTCCAGCACGGCGGCCTGATGCTTCGGCATCGGCATGTCGGGCAGCGTCTGCTGCAGGTCCAGCTCCAGCGACGCACTGAGGGCAAGCGAAGTCTGTTCCACCGCCTCCATGAACGTCTCCTCGGTGCTGGGGACGACGAGCGACTTGGTGGCCGCCATCCGCGCCGCGCGGTCCTCCGCCTCGCGGAATTCCTTGTTGAACATCAGGATGGTCGGCGCCAGCTTCTCGTACAGCTCGGCCGTGGCCCGGACATCGTCGAGGCAGTACTCGGCGATCTCCCGATGTTTGCCGGCGCGGTACCACGTCTCCACCGACCGCCCATCCAGCCCCTCGCCTTTCGACGTCTCCACGCCGAAGGTCTTGCAGGCCAGGTCGAGGTTGAACTTGAACTGCCGGTTGTTCGTCGTGCCGAAGAAGTTGAGTGCCTCGCGCAGGTCGCAGTTGGGATGGAAGCCGTAGCGGTAGCCGACCAGGTCGCGCTTGGGGATCACGCCGTTCACGGCGGAGCGGATCATCAGGAAGGGGCCGTCGAACTGCCGGCCGTTGAAGCTGATGAAGCGCGAGTCGCTGTCGAAGAAGTCCCAGAACTTGACCAGGATCTGCTTCTCCGTGCCGCTGATGAACGTGCGCGGGCCGACCTTCTCCATCCGCACGTCGAGCTGCCCCGGAACCTCGTACAGCGCGCACGAGCGCCCATCCTCGATGTTGATCACCCCGATCGTGACGATCTTCCCGCGGAACGGCGAGAGCCCCCCCGCCCGCCGCGTCTCCTCCGCATCCCCCTCGCTGAGCCCTTTCATCAGGTACTCGCGGACGTACGGGTCGTGCTCCTCCCAAGGGATGCCGACCGTCTCGATGTCGATGACCAGCTTTTTCATGAATGGCGGTTATTTTAACTCGCCGTCTTCAACTTATCGAACAGCTCCTGCACGGCGTCGCCCGACTTTTTCAGCGCGGCGGCTTCGTCGTCCGTCAGCTCGATCTGGATGATCTGCTCGATGCCGTTGCGGCCGAGCTTCACCGGGACGCCCACATAGAGGTTGTTGAAGCCGTACTCGCCCTGCAGGTACGCGGCGCAGGGGAGGATCTTGCGCTTGTCCTTCAGGATCGCCTCGACCATCTCCACGCTCGACGCGCCCGGCGCATACCAGGCGGAAGTCTTGAGCAGGTTGACGATCTCCGCGCCGCCGTTGCGCGTGCGGTCGACGATGGCGTCGATGCGCTCTTTGGAGATGAGCTCCGTGATGGGGATGCCGGCCACGGTGGAGTAGCGCGGGAGCGGGACCATGGTGTCGCCGTGGCCGCCGAGGACGAAGGCGTGGGTGTTCTCCACGGAGACGTTCAGCTCCATGGCGATGAAGGCGCGCATGCGGGCCGAGTCGAGGACGCCGGCCATGCCGATGACCCGCTCGCGGGGAAAGCCGGAGACGCGGCGGGCGACCTCGCACATCGCATCGAGCGGGTTGGAGACGACGATGAGGATGCAATCCGGCGAGCGGCTGACGATCTCGCGCGTCACGCCGGCAACGATCTCCTCGTTCTTCCACAGCAGGTCGTCGCGGCTCATGCCCGGCTTGCGGGGGAGGCCGGCGGTGATGACCACCACGTCGGAGCCGGCCGTCTCGTCATAGCCGTTCGTGCCGGTGAGGATGGAGTCGAAGCGCTCCACCGGGGCGGTTTCCATCAGGTCGAGCGACTTCCCCTGGGGCACGCCCTCCACGATGTCGACCAGGACGACGTCGGCCAGCTCCTCGAGGGCGATTCCCTGCGCCACCGTCGCTCCGACGTTCCCGGCACCGACGACCGTTACTTTCGTTTTCATGTTCAACCTCGTTCCGGCGTGTAATTTGCGCGCGGATTCTATCGCATGCTTTCCGACTTCACGGCCGTTGCCAACGCCATCGCCGCCACCACGAAAAAGCTCGAGAAAGAGCGCCTGCTGGCCGCCTATCTGGTCCACCTGGACGACGCCTCGCTGGAGCGCGCGGTGGTCTTTTTCTCCGGCTCGCCCTTCCCCCGGCGCGAGCAGCGCGTGACCGGCGTCGGCGGCGCGGCCATCGGCGAAGCGGTGGCGGAGACCACCGGGCGGACGGTCGACGAAGTGTGGGCGCCGTGGTCGAAATACGCCGATCCGGGAGACACGGTGGCGGAGGCGTTCCCCGTCGATTCGGCGCGGGACATCACGCTCAGTGAGCTGGGCGAATACTTCGATCGGCTGGCGGCGACGCAGGGCGCGCTGGCTAAACGCGCCATCCTCGTCGAGCTCTTCGGCAAGGTCGATGCGCAAGGGGCGCGGTACATCGTGAAGATCCTGACCGGCGAGCTGCGTATCGGGCTCGTCGAGGGGCTGGTGGAGGCGTCGATCGCCCGCGCGTTCGGCCGCGAGCTCGATGCGGTGCGCCGGGCGAACATGTTCACGGGCGACATCGGCGCCGCGGCGCTGCTCGCGCGGAGCGACGCGCTCGACTCGGCGAAGATGACGCTCTTCCACCCGTTCGCCTTGATGCTCGCCCAGCCGGAGGAGGATCCGGCCGAGATCGTGGCCGCGTTGGGCGCCGGCGCTCTGGCGGACGACAAATACGACGGCATCCGCGCCCAGATCCATGCAGACGGCGAGCAGGTGCGGATCTATTCGCGCACGCTCGACGACGTGACGCATCGCTTCCCGGAGGTCGAGGCCGCCGCGCGCCAGCTCGGTCACGCGCTGATCCTCGACGGCGAGCTGGTCGCCTTCCGCGACCGCATCCTCCCCTTCGCCGTCATCCAGACCCGCCTCGGCAGGCGCAAGGTCTCGGAGAAGCTGCTGGCCGAGGCGCCCGTCGCCTTCTTCGCCTTCGACCTCCTCTACCTCGATGGCGAGCCGCTCTTCGAGACGCCGCTGCGTGACCGTCTGGCCAAGTTGCGCGGCGTGGTTCGAGCGGCCGGCGTGATCCGGCCGTCCGATCAGAGCGAGGTGCGCGACGCGGCGCACGTCGACGAGCTGTTCGATGCCGCGCGCGCCCGGGCGAACGAAGGGCTGGTGGTGAAGGACCCGGCGTCCATCTACACGCCCGGCCGCCGCGGTAAGTCGTGGCTAAAGTACAAGAAGGCGCTGGCCACGCTCGACTGCGTCGTGACCTACGCGCAGTGGGGGAACGGCAAGCGCCGCGCGGTGCTTTCCGACCTCACCTTCGCCGTGCGGCGCGACGACGAGCTGGTGAACATCGGGAAGGCCTACAGCGGCCTCACCGACGCCGAGATCGCGGCGATGACGAAGCTCTTCCAGGAGATCGGCATCGAGTGGCACGGGCCGGTGCTGCGCGTGGAACCGCGCGTGGTGCTGGAGATCGCCTTCGACCGCATCCAGGAATCGTCGCGCCACAAGTCGGGCTACGCGCTCCGCTTCCCGCGCATCGCCCGCATCCGCGACGACAAGACGGCGGAGCAAATCTCGACCATCGACGAGGTGCGCCGGATTTACGAAGGGCAGCTCGCGCGCGAGCACGGCCCGGAGTGAGCTATCCTCCGCCCTCGATGCAGAACAGCTTCATCGCCGCTCCGCCGAAGGAGCTTCTCCTGGAGGACGGTTTCCGCTTCGTGCACGGCGAGGTGATCGCGCCGTTCCGCATCGTCTACGAGACGTTCGGCACCCTCGACGCCGACCGCTCGAACGCCATCCTCGTCTGCCATGCGCTCTCCGCGAGCGCCCACGCCGCGGGCAAATACACCGAGGCCGAGGATGAGAAGCCGGGGTGGTGGGATGGGCTGATCGGGTACGGGAAGGGGATCGATCTCGAGAAGTACTTCGTGATCTGCGCGAACCTGCCGGGATCGCCGTTCGGCACCACCGCGCCGCAGTCGATCGATCCGCGGACGGGCAAGCCGTACGGCTCGCGCTATCCGTGGCCGACGATCGAGGACATGGTGCACTCGCAGAAGCTGCTCCTCGACCGGCTGGGCATCCCCCGGCTGCGGGCCATCGCCGGCGGCTCGCTGGGCGGGATGCAGGTGCTGATGTGGACCGCGCTCTATCCCGAGTTCGCCGACGCGGTCGTCGCCATGGCCACGGGGGCTGCGGTGCCGGTGCAGGGGATCGCATGGCACATCATCGGGCGGAAGATCATCGAGAGCGACGCGCACTTTCGGGGTGGCGACTACTACGACGACCCCGATCCGCTGCGCGGGCTGCAGGTGGCGCGAATGGTCGGGCACATGACGTATCTGTCGTCCGAGGCGCTGCAGCGGAAGTTCGGCCGGCGGAGGAGGGGGAGCACGCGGCAGTTCGAGATCGACTCGTACTTCGAGTATCAGGGCCGGAAGTTCGCCGGGCAGTACGACGCCAACTCGTACATCCGTGTGCAGGCGGCGATGGACGAGATGGACCTGGCCGAGCAGTTCGGATCGCTCGAGGCGGCCTTCGCCAGGTGGCGCGGCAAGTCGCTGCTCGTTTCGTTCGACACCGACTGGCTCTTCCCGATCGAGGAGGCGGAGCGGGTGGAGGCGGCCATGCGCGCGAACGGCGTCGACATCCGCCACGACCCGATCGCGTCGACGAACGGCCACGACACGTTCCTGATCGACTACGACCTCATCACACCGCCGGTGCGGGAGTTTCTCGGGGCTTTGTGAGCAGGCGGGCCGGTTACTCGTTCGCCGCCTTCGGCCCCGCCACCGGCGCGCGGTAGTCGCACTCCGGGTTGTTGCAGTACTCGATGTGGCCCTCGCGCTTGGTCTCCTTCTCCAGGAGGTACGGCGCGTGGCACTTCGGGCACTCGCGGGGAACGGGGCGGTTGTTCAGTGAGAACTCGCACTTCGGGTAGCGCGAGCAACTGTAGAAGATCCCGCGGCGGGAGCGGCGCTCGACGAGATCGCCTTCCTTGCAGTTTGGGCACTTCACGCCGGTCGGCTTCGCCGGAGTGGACTTCCCTCCGCCGATCTTGCGGATGGTCTTGCAGTCGGGATAGCCGGAGCAACTGTAGAACGGGCCGTAGCGGCCGGACTTGAGGACCATCTCCTTGCCACAGTTCTCGCAGGGGGGCTGCGGCTCGGTTGGCAGGTTGGCCTTCATCAGGCGAGGGTCCTTGGTGTTCTTGCAGTCGGGGTAGCCGGTGCAGGCGTAGAACTGGCCGAAGCGGGAGCGCTTGAGCTGCATCGGCTTGCCGCACTTGTCGCAGATGACCTGCTCTTCGCCTTCCGCCACTTCCGCGGCGTCGCCCTTCGGCATCTCCTTCGTCGTCTTGCACTCCGGGTAGTTCGTGCAGGCCAGGAACTCGCCGAAGCGGCCGAACTTGATGACCATCGGCGAGCCGCAGTTGGCGCAGACCTCATCGGTCTCCAGGCCGCTGCGCTTCACTTCCGTCATCTCCGTCGAGGCTCGGGCGAGGTCGGTGTTGAACTTCTCGGAGAACTCGCGCATGAGGTCCTTCCACTCGCGCCCTCCGTCCTCGACGTCGTCCAGCTTCAGCTCCAGGTCCGCCGTGTAGCTCTCCTCGATGATGTCGCCGAAGGACTGCTTGAGGAGCTTGATGACCACCATGCCGAGCTGGGTGGGGAAGAACTTCCCCTCGTGCTTGTAGGTGTAGTCCCTGGTTTGGATGGTGGTCAGGATCTGGCCGTATGTCGAGGGGCGGCCGATGCCGTTCTCCTCGAGCGCCTTCACCAGCGTCGCTTCCGTGTAGCGGGGCGGCGGCTGGGTGAAGTTCTGCTTCGTCTCCAGGTTCAGGAGGTCGAGCGTCTCCCCCTCGGTCATGGCCGGGAGGGCCTTGTCGTCCTGCTTTTCGCCTTCCTCGTCGTCCTCGCCGGGGGCCTCCTGGAACACGGCCAGGAAGCCGGGGAACTT
>DATEOX010000377.1:0-5576 GCA_035273585.1 Thermoanaerobaculia bacterium | reverse complement strand
ACACGGTGTACGCCGGCTCCGTCGCGGGGCTCTACCGCTCGGAGGATCGCGGCAAGTCGTGGTACGTCGTCTCGGACGAGGGCCTCGTCGTCAACTCCATCGTCGTCCATCCCCAGCGTCCGGGCCGCATCATCCTCGGCGTGGAAGGCGACGGCGTCTACCTCTCCACGGACAACGCGAAGACCTTCACCCGCGCCTCGGACGGCCTGCGCAACCTGCACATCACGACGGTCGTGGCGGACCCGCGCGTGACGAACCGCGTCTATGCGGCGGTGATGAACGGCGGCGCCGCGTCCGGCATCTATCGGTCGGATGATGCGGGGACGAACTGGACGAAGGTGAGCACGACGAAGCTCCCGGAGGTGCTGTCGCTGACCATCGCCAGCGAGAGAGATGCCGATCCGCGCTTCGTGGCCGGCACGGAGAAGGGCTTCTTCTGGAGCAACGACGCGGTGGAGTGGACGCAGGCGGCGCCCGTCAACGCGCCGATCCGCGTCGACAAGGTCATCCGCTTCAATCGCGCGCGTCTCTTCGCCGCGACCTCGGAAGGCGTGCTGACGTCGCGCGATGCGGGGAAGACGTGGTACCGCCTCGCCGGCGCGGACGCCCGGACGGTGGACATCGCGGTCGGCGCGCTCGGCCCTCATCCGGCGCTCTTCGCCCTCTCCGAGAGCGGCGTGCGGGTATACGACGGCGAGGGCTGGAACGCCATCGCCGATGCACCGACGCGCGGCCGGACGCTGGCCATTCGCAAGGTGAAGGACTCGCAGTTCGTCTTCATCGCCGGCTTCCACGGCGTGAAGGCCGGTCGGGTCGACATCGACCGCATCTGGCACGCCGCCGACGCCCCCGACGCGCAATACGCCTCGGTCTTCGGCAGTTCGAACCAGCTCTTCCTCACCTCGCGCCAGCAGCGCGAGGTCCTCGTCGGCGATCCGCAGCAGGCAGACTGGCTCTCGCTCTCGCTTCCGTCGCGCAACACCGAGGTGACGGCCATCGCCCGCGACCCGAACGTCGCCGACCGCTTCTACGTCGGCACCCTCGGCGAAGGGGTATACGTGTACGAAGGGAAGGCGCAAAAGTACGTGGCGAAGGCAGCCGAGGAGACGGCGGCGACGTTGGGATCGAAGTAGTCGCGTTACCGCGGATCGAAGTAGCGCACGGCGAGCATGGGCAACCCCTGCTGCTGGTTCTCGGCCAGCACCACCATCACGTTCGGCAGCATCCCGTCATAGATGATGGTCGACTTCGAGCGCGTCGGCTTCGGCGGCCCGAGGCGTTTGGCCAGCACGGCGCGCTGCTCGTCGAACGCGCGCTGCACTTCCGGGAGCATGCCGAAGAGCTCGAAGCGGATGGAGTGCAGCCGCTCCTTGCGGAACTGCAGCGTGAGCGCCTTCGTCGCCGTGTAGTCGACGATCAGCTCGTTCGCATCGCGGCCCTGCTTCCCCTGCCAGCCGCCGTCGGCCAGCACTTTCACCACCTCGGCGCGGGGCATGCCGATGCCGAGGTGAAAGGACGAGGGATGCATCCATGCCGTCCGGTTCGCGGACGGCATCGCGGTGGCGAGGAAGAGAACGATGGCGGCGAGCATCAGTGGACGTACGACTCCGGCTCGAGCATGCTCCGCCGTCCGTTGACGATCGACATGGCCATCGTGACGCGGCGGCCGATCTCGTCCCACTGCTCGTTCCGCACGAGGTCGGGGACGGCCAGCGACGGGCCGAGGTTCACGGCGATGCAGCCGGCATCGAGGTAGACGTCGATCTGTTCGAGGGGGACCGGCCCGCCGGCGAGCATCGGGACGTCGCGGATCGGACCGCGGATGGTGCGGATGTAGTCGGGGCCGCCGAGATAATGGGCCGGATAGACCTTGACGATGTCGGCGCCGGCCTCCCAGGCGTGGATGATCTCCGTCGCCGTCGCCGCGCCGGCGATGCACAGCAGCTCGTTCTCGTTCGCGTACTCGATGACGTGCACGTCCGTGTGCGGCGAGACGATGACCGCCGCCCCCGCCCGCCGCGCCAGCGCCGCGTCGTTCGAGCTGCGCACCGTGCCGGCGGCGATCGTGACCTCCTGCGCCGCGTACTTTTGGGCGAAGCGGGCCATCAGTTCGAAGGCATCCGGGGTGGTGAGAGTGACCTCGAGGATGCGGATGCCGTTCTTCGCGTACGCATCGGCGACCGCTTCCGCCGCCTCGACGCTGTCCTCGCGGACGACGCCGACGACCTGCTCATGCCGCACTTTTTCGAGGAGAAGTTTGCGTGACATGGAGAAAGGTTAGCACCAAGAACCTTCTCCCCGCGCGGCGGGGAGAAGGTGCCCGAAGGGCGGATGAGGGGCCGCCCCTCACCCGGGACTCTCGCTTCACGCGCACTCAGTGCAACCGTGCGATCAGCTTCCGGAACTCCACCTCGCCGCGCAGCCCGTCCAGGCGCGGGTCGACCTCCAGGAACACCATCCATGCGGAGCGGTCCTCCTGGGCGCGCTGGAGCTCGCGCATCGCCTCCTCCTTCTCGCCGAGGCCGGCATGGACGATGGCCAGGTCGTAGGGCGAGATGTACCGCGAGGCCTGCTCGTCGTGGAGGATGGACAACACGCGCTTGGCCTCCGCGTCGCTGCCGGCGATGGCGTACGTATGGCCGAGCATGGCCAGCAGAATCGGCGCGCGCTCGACCTCCATGGCCCGGCGGAACGCCTCCACCGCCTCCTCGTAGCGCCGCTGTTGCCCGAGGGCCATGCCCAGCCAGCCGTGGGCGGGGATGAAGTGCTCGTCGAGCTCCAGCGCCTTGCGGAAACGGCGCACGGCTGACTCATAATCGCGGGCGAAGTAGAACGGCCAGCCGGCGTGCACGGCGATGATGAGCGACAGCGGGTCGAGGTCCGAGGCGCGCGTGATCTGCTCGATGGCCTCGTCGAAGCGGCCGCG
The DNA here is from genome assembly GCA_035273585.1 of Thermoanaerobaculia bacterium. Taxonomy (GTDB): domain Bacteria; phylum Acidobacteriota; class Thermoanaerobaculia; order Gp7-AA8; family Gp7-AA8; genus JAFAVZ01. The sequence goes on along the minus strand of DATEOX010000377.1, from coordinate 2,650 downwards.
CGCGCAGAGGAGCATGGCGTAACCGTCGTGCGCCGTGGCGTAGTTCGGGTTCAGCTCGATGGCCTTGCGGTAGGCCTGCTCCGCCCCCTCCCAATCCCAATCGAACCACCAGCGCACTGCTCCCAGCGACGCCCACGCCTCGGCCAGCCCCTCATCGATCTCGATGGCCCGCTGCGCCGCCGCCTTCGCCTTCGGCATCGTGTCCTGCGGCGGCAGCGGGATGTTCGTGGCGAGGGTGACGAAGCTGTCCGCCAAGCCGGCATACGCGCTGGCGAACGACGGGTCGGAATCGATCGCCTCGCGGAAGAAGCCGATGCCGCGCTTGAGCGACTCCTCGGTGCGCTTGTTCCAGTGATAGCGCCCCTTCAGATAGAGCTGGTACGCCTCGGTGTTCTCCGTGGTGCGCTTGCGCAGCTTCTTCTTCTCCGCGCCGGTGAGCTTGAGGCGCAGCTTGTCGGCGATCTCGCGCGACATCTCCTCCTGCACCTTGACGAGATCCGCGAGCTCGCGGTTGTACGTCTCGCCCCAGAGCTGGGAGCCATCGAACGAGTCGACCAGCTCGACGCTGATCAGCAGCCGCTCGCCGATCTGCTGAAGACGGCCGGAGAGGACCGCGCGGACGCGCAGCTCGCGCCCGACCGCCTGAGCATCCGCGTCGCGGCCCTTGTAGCGGAACACCGTGCTGCGGGCCATCACCTTCAGCTTCGGCAGTTGGGAGAGCTTGTTGATGATCCCTTCCGTGATGCCGTCGCTGAGGTACTCGGCGTTCGGATCGTTCGTCACGTTGCGCAGCGGCAGGACGGCGATCGAGTCGATGGACGTGCCGCGCTTGCGCCGCCGCGTCATCTGCTCGATCAGGGGCGACTTCATGATCGACGAGCTGCTGCCGATCGCGCGCAGCGTGAGCGACAGGTCGCGCGCCGACTGGAAGCGCGCGCCGGCCTGCTTCTCCACACATCCTTCGATGATGCGCTGCACTTCGGGCGGCACCGCGGCGCTCAGCTCGTCGCGCGGCAGGTCGTCTTTGAGGATCGCGGCGATGGTTGCTGCCCCCGACTGGCGGTGGAACGGCTTCTTCGCCGTGACCATCTCGTACAGGATGCAGCCGAGGGAGAAGATGTCCGCCGTCGGGTCGACGACCTCGCCCCGGAGCTGCTCGGGCGACATGTAGCCGAGGGTGCCGATCACCGTGCCCGGATCGGTCTGGAACCACTTCGCCGTCGGCATGTCGCCCTCGTCCTGTTCGGCCAGGATCGGGTCGTGCTGGGCCAGGCCGAAGTCGAGGATCTTCACCCGCCCGTCGGCGGTGATGAAGATGTTCTCCGGCTTGAGGTCGCGATGCACCACCGCTTTCGCATGCGCCGCGGCCAACCCCTCGGCGATCTCCGCGCCGACGTCCACCGCCTTGCGCCAGTTCAGCGGCGACTCCTCGATCCGCTTGCGCAGCGTCTTCCCTTCCAGCAGCTCGGTGACGACGAAGAAGGTGCCGTCGTAATCGCCGAAATCATGGATGGCCAGGATGTTCGGATGCGACAGCGCCGCGACGGCGCGCGCCTCGCGCTCGAAGCGCCCGATGGCGTCCGCATCGTGTGCCGAGTCCTTGGCCAGGACCTTGATCGCGATGTCCCGCCCGAGGCGCGGATCGCGTCCGCGATAGACCTGCCCCATTCCCCCTTCGCCGAGGAGTCCGAGGACCTCGTATGGACCGATGCGGGTGCCGGGGGCGAGCATGAACGGCCCGTATTCTAAGTGCTAATCTGTATCGCAGGTCCGGGAGGGGAAGCGGCGATGGTCCTCATCAACAAGGCGATCAATGAAGTCACGGTCAAGCTCGTCTATTACGGGCCCGGCCTGTGCGGGAAGACGACGAACCTGGAGAAGATCTACGCCAATCCGAAGCTCGACAACAAAGGGAAGATGATCTCCATGGCCACGGAGACGGACCGCACGCTCTTCTTCGACTTCATGCCGATGGAGCTCGGCACCATCGCCGGCCAGAAGGTGCGCGTGCAGCTCTACACCGTGCCGGGGCAGGTCTTCTACGACGCCACGCGCAAGCTCGTCCTGCGCGGCGCGGACGGCGTGGTGTTCGTGGCCGACTCGCAGAAGACGATGCGCGAGACGAACCTGCAGAGCCTGGAGAACCTGCGCACGAACCTGCGGTTGAACCGCCTTGATCCGGAGAAGGTGGCCATCGTCTTCCAGCTCAACAAGCGCGACCTGCCGAACGTCGACTCGGTGGAGGAGATGACGGCGTACCTCCAGCCGGGCGCGCATCCGGTCGTCGAGGCTGCGGCGATCAACGGCGTCGGCGTTACGCAGACGCTGCGCACCGCCGTGGCGCGCATCCTGGACAACCTGAAGAAGAATGTGGATACGACGTTGTACGACGAGCCGCCGCTGTCGGCGCCGGACATGAGCGCGCGGGCCGGCGTCACGCAGTCGTCGGCCGGGATGCCGAAGCTGTCGGTAGCGCCGTTCATCGCGCCCGAGCCGGAAGAGGACCCGTTCGCGCACGTGGCGGTGATCGAGGACCCGTTCACGAACGAGCCCGCGCGCGCCGATGACACGCTCGAGTCGGCACGCCGCGTCGTGCAGTCGCTCGAAGCCGCGCTGGAGCACGCGCGGGAGTACGTGCGGCGCCTGGAGC
>DATEOX010000376.1:0-3295 GCA_035273585.1 Thermoanaerobaculia bacterium | reverse complement strand
CCCTCATCACCGTCTGGGCCGCGTACGGCTTCCGCTTCCGCGCGAGCGCGGAGCCGCTGCGGATGCGCATCGTGGTCGACGACTGGTACGCCACGAAAGCCCTCCTCGAGCAATACCCGGACGGCCCCCCGGAGCAGGCCGTGCAGGCCTTGCGCGACTCGGCGCCGGTCGGCCTCTTCGGCAAGTCGCTCCTCTTCGTCTACGATCACCACCTCCTCCCGGAGGCGTACGTCTTCGGCCTAGCCTCGACCATGCGCAGCTCGCTCGTCCGCCCGAGCTTCCTCGGCGGCGAGTTCTCCAACCGCGGCTTCCCCAGCTACTTCCTCCGCACGTTCCTGTACAAGACGAGCATCCCGGCCATCGCGCTGATCGTGATCGCCCTCTTCACCGCGAGGAAGACGAAGCACGCCGCGCTGCCGTTCCTCATCTGGCCGGTCGTGATCTACATGCTCGTCTCGATGACCTCCTCGCTGAACATCGGCCACCGGCACATCCTCCCCATCTACCCGCTGCTGTACGTGCTCTGCGGCTCGCTGGCGCGTCACCGGGCGGCGCTGATCGCCGGCGCGCTGGCCGCCGTCAGCGCGCTCGTCGTGCTGCCGGCATCGCCGATGTGGGGCCGCCATCTTTCCTACATGAACGAGTTCGCCGGCGGCCCGCGCCACGGCTACGAGGAGCTCCTCGACTCGAACTTCGATTGGGGGCAGGACCTGAAGCGGCTTGGCCAGAAGAAGCTCGAAGGCCCGGTCAACCTCATCTACTTCGGCTCCGCCGATCCGCGCTACTACGGCGTGCCGCACGTCAACCTCCCGTTCGGCCACTGGGCCGAGCCGGCCGCCGACGTCTCGCAGATCCGCGTCCCGGGCTATCTCGCCATCAGCGCCAGCGCATATGAGGGCCTCACCGCCACGCCCGGCATGCGCGAGTATTGGAAGCGCAAGCTCGAGTCCCTCGGTGCGGAGCAGGTGGGGGAGGCGGGCTACTCGATCTTCATCTACCGGATCGGCGCCCGCACGAGCTTGTCGAAGAGGTTGCCGAGCGCCGCGTCCGGATCGTGATGCACGCCCGCGTGGACGGGCGAGGTCTGGATGATCGTGCTCCGCGGCGCCACCAGCCAGTGGAACCGCGCCCGCTGCGGGAGCTGCCCGATCGATCCCGCCTCGCCGCCGCCCGCGCAGATCTTCGGGATGGCCTCCAGGTAGGTCTCCACCAGCTCGACGTCGACGTCCGGCGCGAGCGCCCGCAGCCGCTCGCGATTGAGACCGATGCGCGCGCCGAGGTAGGCGGCGGTCGAGCTGAAGAGGATCACCCCCGCGTTGAGGAACTCCCCCCGCTCCACGCGCGGCACCACGCGGACGACGGCGTAATCAAACGAGTGACGCTCGGGCACCGGCGGCATCCTCCACCCAGTTCCGCGGCGCTTCCAGCCGCCGCAGCAGATAGTCCTTGTACGCCTGCCGATGATCGCCGCTGGCCGCGAAGCGCGGCTCATCTCCCAGCCACTCGTCGGGGATGAGCGCCAGCACGTCGGCGATCGCGGCCTCCGTCAGCTTCGCCGCCAGCTCTTCATCGACCGCGGCGACCTCGGTGGCCCACGGCAGGAGCACGTGCTCGCCGAGCTGCCTGTACGGCGCGCGGGCGCGCTCCAGGTAGCCGTCCCAGGCGTGATGGAAGATGAGCGTCGCGCCGTGGTCGATCATCCAGAGGTTGCGGTGCCACACCAGAAGGTTCGTATTCTTCGCCGTCCGGTCGACATTGCCCACCAGCGCATCGAACCAGACGATGGCGGAGGCGAGCCGCTCCTTCCCCTCCATCGGCCGCGCCACGAGCGGGTCGAAGGTGATCGACCCCGGCAGGTAGTCGAGGGCCAGGTTCAGCCCCTCGCTCCGCCGCAGCAGGTCCTGGATCTCCGGGTCGGGCTCCGTCTTCGCCATCCGCGGGTCGAGCTCGGCGAAGACGATCTCCGGCACCGGCAGCCCGAGGGTTCTGCCCAGCTCGCCCGAGACGAGCTCGGCGATCAGCGCCCGCACTCCCTGTCCCGCCCCGCGGAACTTCAGGACGTAGGTGCCGTCGTCGTCCCCCGCGACGATCGCCGGCAGCGAGCCCCCCTCGCGGAGGGGGGTGACGTATTCGGTGGCCTGGATGGTTCGCAAGGCGAGTAAAGGTACACCCCTTGACAAATCGCTCGCGCAGACGCAGTGTATTAGGTATCTAATACACAACGACGGAGAACACTATGAAACGCTTCGCCACCGACCTGACCCTCGCCGCCTCGATCGCCGCCCTCCCCCTGCTGACCGACGCCTCCCGCGTCGAGATCGCCCGCATGGCCTTGCTCGGCACGCTCTACGCGCTGGCCGCCGTCCTCGCCTACGCCCGCGTGATCCGCAAGGCCGAGACCCGCCGCCTGATCGACGTCGCCGTCGCCCTCGGCGCGATGTCCATCGCCTGGCTCCAGAGCTTCCCCGCCGGCAGCCACTCCACGGAGATCGGCTTCTACCTCCTGTTCGGCACGGCCGTCCTCCTCGTGGCCCTCTGGCCCCGCCCCGCCGCCCGCCCCGACACCGAGGCGCAGCGGCTACGCGCCGAACTGCTCGCGGTGTGGCAGTGAGGGGGGAGGATGAATGATGAATGATGAATGATGAATGATGAACGTCCAGACCACCCGGACGTTCATCGTTCATCCTTCATCATTCATCCTTCATCATTCCGATAGAATCCCGACGCGCACGAGTCAACGGCATGCCCTTCGCACTTTCCAGGGGGCATGAGCAAACACAACAACGTCAACCCCAACTTCTACAAAGTCGGCGGCCGCGAGCATGCCGAAGGCCACGGCGAAGCGATCCCTCACGAACAGGAGAAGCAGCAGTTGAACGCGCGAGGCGGCAAGAAGCGCGGGAATCAGCCGCTGCCCGGGAACAAGGAGAGTCACGATAAACGATGACCAGCGTCGATGAGACCGCCGCCGCGAGAGTGAGGACGCTCTCGCGGCGCGCCGAGCAGATGCCGGCGTCCCCGATCCGCAAGCTGGCGCCTTTGGCCGACGTGGCCAAGGCGCGGGGGACGCATGTCTATCACCTGAACATCGGGCAGCCGGACATCGAGACGCCGGTCTGCATCCGCGGCCGGCTGAAGGAGCTCGATGCGACCGTGCTCGAGTATTCGCCGTCGTCCGGGACGCCGGAGTTCGTCCGCTCCCTGCAGCGCTACTACGAGCGCCGGCTCGGCGCGCAGCTCCACCCGGGCGAGATCCTCGCCACCACTGGTGGAAGCGAGGCCATCCTCTTCTCCT
>DATEOX010000375.1:0-4646 GCA_035273585.1 Thermoanaerobaculia bacterium | reverse complement strand
CATGCGCCCGCCCCCCTGCACCTGCTGTCGACCACACCCCACCCGGTTCCCCCGGCGCCCGCATTCCAGTCGATGCCGACGACCACCGCGCACCCGGCTCCTCCCGCCGAACCGCCCGGCGACGAACTGGAGCTCGCGGTCGTGAAGTCGCCGATCGTCGGCACCTTCTACCGCGCGTCCGAGCCCGGCGCCAAGCCGTATGCCGACGTGGGCGACACCGTCAAGAAGGGGCAGGTGCTCTGCATCATCGAGGCGATGAAGCTGATGAACGAGATCGAGTCGGACGTGGACGGACGCGTGGCGGCGATCTATCCGCAGAACGGCCAGCCGGTCGAGTACGGGGAAAAGCTGTTCGGCATCGAGACCTCATGATCTCGAAGGTGCTGATCGCCAACCGCGGGGAGATCGCTCTCCGCGTCATCCTCGCCTGCAAGGAAATGGGCCTGAAGACGGTCGCCGTCCACTCCGAGGCGGACCGTGACGCGCTGCACGTCCGCTACGCCGACGACGACGTCTGCATCGGTCCGGCGCCGTCGAAGCAGTCCTACCTCTCCATCTCCAGCATCATCGCCGCGGCGGAGATCACCGGCGCGGATGCCATCCATCCGGGCTACGGATTCCTGGCCGAGAACCCCCACTTCGCGGAGATCGTCGGCGAGTGCGGGCTGACCTTCATCGGCCCCTCGCCGCACGCCATCCGCCTGATGGGCAACAAGGCCCAGGCCCGCGAGCAGGCCAAGAACGCCGGCGTCCCCATCCTCCCCGGCAGCGACGGCCCGGTGACCTCGGTCGAGGAGGCGCAGGCAGTGGCGCGGACCATCGGCTACCCGGTCATCCTCAAGGCCTCCGCCGGTGGCGGCGGACGGGGCATGCGCATCTGCAGCACGGAGGCGGACCTGGAGACGGCCTACCAGACCGCGCGCAGCGAGGCGGAGCGGGCATTCGGCGATGCGGCGGTCTACATCGAGAAGTACCTCGAGCACCCGCGGCACATCGAGATCCAGGTCTTCGGCGACTCCCATGGCCGCATCGTGGCCCTCGGAGAGCGCGACTGCTCCATCCAGCGCCGCCATCAGAAGCTCATCGAGGAGTCGCCCTCGCCGGCCATCACCCCCGAGCTGCGGCGCGAGATGAGCGACGCGGCGGTGAAGCTCTGCCGCGCGGTGGACTACGTCAACGCCGGCACGATCGAGTTCCTCTTTCAGGACGGCCGCTTCTACTTCATGGAGATGAACACCCGCATCCAGGTCGAGCACCCGGTGACCGAGGAGGTGACGGGGATCGATCTGGTGAAGGAGCAGATCCGCGTCGCCGCCGGCGAGCACCTCTCCGTCCCCGACAAGGACGACTTCCATCTCCGCGGCCACGCCATGGAGTTCCGCATCAACGCCGAGGACCCGGTGACGTTTGCGCCGAGCCCGGGCAAGATTCGGGAGTTCCATCTGCCCGGCGGCCCCGGCGTGCGCGTCGACACGGCCGCGTACCGCGACTACGTCATCCCGCCCCACTACGACTCGCTGGTGGCGAAGCTCATCATCCGCGGCAAGGATCGCGCGGAGACGATCGCCCGTGCCCGCCGCGCGCTGGAGTCATTCGTGGTGGAGGGGATCAAGACCAGCATCCCGCTGCACCGCATCATCCTGGAAGACGAGCGCTTCGTGCGCGGCGACATTTCCACGCGGTTCATGGAGCACTTGCGGTCGTGAGCGCATGTCATCCTGAGTGGCGAAGACGACGAAGGATCTCCTCGCGCTTGCCGGGGGATCCTTCGGCCTCTGCGGGTCTCAGGATGACAGCCTGCGTGTGATACCTTCAACTCTCTCCAATGAAAATCTACCTGGTCGGATTCATGGGCGCCGGCAAGACCACGATTGGCCGGGAACTGGCGGCGCGGCTCGACGCCCCCTTCTTCGATCTCGATGAGCTCGTCGAGGCAGCGGAGAAGATGTCCATCAAGGATCTCTTCGCCCAGCACGGCGAGCCGCACTTCCGCAAGCGCGAGCGGGACATCCTCCGCTCCACGAAGTACCTCGACAGCGGCGTGATCGCCACCGGCGGGGGGACGTTCACCTTCGACGAGAACATCCAGTTCATCCAGTCCGAGGGGCTGTCGGTGTTCCTCTCCGCGCCGTATGCGCTGCTGCGGGCGCGGGTGGGGGACAAGGCGGCGGAGCGGCCGTTGTTCCGGGACGACGTCGCGGCGCACGAGCTCTACAAGAGCCGGATGAAGTACTACAAGATGTCCGACATCACGATCGAGATCCGGGAAGAAGAGACGCCGGGCGAGATCGTGGAGCGCCTCATCCTCGAGCTGCCCAAGGGCTTCATCGAGTCGGTCCGGAAGGCCGCGCAGGTCTGGAGGCGGGCGTGAGGGCGCTGGTGGTCAGCGATCTGCACTCGAACGCGGAGGCCCTCCGCTCGGTGATGAACCGCGTCCGGCGCAAGAAGTTCGACGACGTGGTCTGCCTCGGCGACTTCGTCGGCTACGGCGCGCAGCCGAACCAGGTGCTGGACGTGATGCGCACCATGCGCGCCCGCAAGCTCTACATCCGGGGCAACCACGACCGCGTGGTGGCCGGCATCGAGGACGGCACCGGCTTCAACCATGCGGCCAAGTTCGCCGCGCTCTGGACGCGCGACCGCCTGAGCAAGCCCAACCGCCGCTTCCTGCGCGACCTCCCGCTCGGCCCGATGCTGCGGGAGAACGTCCTGCTTTGCCACGGCTCGCCGCACGACGAGGACGAGTACGTCTTCACCGAGCAGCACGCCGAACAGGTCTTCGCCGCCCACGACGCGCAGATCATCCTCTACGGCCACACCCACCTGCCAGTCATCTTCTCCATGGACGCGCGAGGGCGGATCAAGGGGAACTCCGTCCGCCGGGAGGTCATCCTCCGCCTCGATCCCGAGCGCCGCTACCTGATCAACCCCGGCTCGGTGGGCCAGCCCCGCGACCGCAACCCCGACGCCTCGTTCGCCATGATCGACTCGGTACGGATGACGATCCAGTTCTTCCGTGTTCCGTACGATGTGGCCGCGACGCAGGCGACGATCCTGAAGGCCGGGCTGCCGCGCATCCTCGCGGACCGCCTGGCCAACGGCACCTAATCAGGACGGGACTGTCACCGACAGGTGAACCTCCGGCGCGACGCGCCGGGCCGCAGCGTCGTAACTCATTGAAATCACGAGCGGAATACTCATCCGTGGAATGGCACGTCGCCCGCAGTTCGGGGTGACCAGCAGCAGGGAGACTCAATGCGAAAACTCGGTACACTCCTCCTCCTCACCCTCTCCATCGCGGTGCCCTCCTACGCGGTCGGGAAATCGCAGTCCTACTTCACCTATGACGACGGCGGGACGATCGTCCGCCAGGGCGACAACGGCGAAGAGATCGACGCCCGCGTGAACCTGCCGATCTACGCCGGCGACGAGGTGGCCACCAGCCGCCGCGGCCGCTCCGAGATCCGGCTCTCCGACGGCAACGTCCTCGGCCTCGACCGCTCCACCGACGTCCACTTCCGCTCGCTCCTCGACAGCTACGAGGGGACCGACGCGCAGACGGTCGTCGAGCTCCGCTTCGGCCACGCCGTCGTCCAGCGGACGTCCGTCGGCCGCGAGGCGCTCCGCCTCGACACCGACTCGGCCAGCTACATCGCCTACGAGGAAGCCATCTACGCCGTCGACAGCGACGGCCGCGGGAAGGACCGGATCACGGTCTTCGACGGCACCGTCGAGGTGCGCACGCCGGCCCGCACCACCCGCCTCCGCGAAGGCGAGCAGGCGCAGATCGACAACAACGGCGTCTACGCGCTGGTCAACGACGCGCAGGACGGCGCGGATGACTTCGAGCGCTGGTTCCTCAAGCGCGCCGAGCGCTACGGCCGCGGCTCGAGCCGCTATCTCGACCGCTCGCTGGCCTACTCCGATTACGACCTCGGGCAGCACGGGAGCTGGATCTACGTCAACAACTACGGCTGGTCGTGGCGGCCCACCGTCGCCGCCGGCTGGCGTCCCTACTACAACGGCGAGTGGATGTATGGCCGCGGCGGATCCCTGACCTGGGTCTCGTACGAGCCCTGGGGCTGGGTGCCGTATCACTACGGTCGCTGGGCCTATGACCCGATCTATGGCTGGGTGTGGCTCCCCGGTACCGGCTACGCGCCGGCCTGGGTGTACTGGATGTACGGCCCGGGCTACGTCGGCTGGGCGCCGGCCGGCTGGTACGACTGCTATCAGCCCTATTACAACTGGTGCTACCGCGGCAACGCCTCGCGCGCCTCGATCGACTACGGCTTCGGCTTCTTTGGCCGCATCCGCATCAACGAAGTGGACCTCCGCCCCTGGACGTTCGTCTCGCCCGGCCAGTTCGTCTCCACGCGCGTCGACCGTGCGGCGCTGACCACCGACGCCGTGCGCAACCGCCTCGCCCGCGACGGCGGCGGCACCGCCACGGTGACGAACAACCCGGCCCGTTTCACCCGCAACGAGCTCAGAGATCCGGCCACGGCGATCAACAACGTGATTCGCCGCGGGACTGGTAGTGGTACCGGCACAGGAAGCGCCGGGTCCCCGGCGGGAGCGACGGATATGACTCCGTTCTTCCGTCGGGACCCGGAGCTTTCGACCGCCGTGCGGGATCGCATCGT
>DATEOX010000374.1:0-5870 GCA_035273585.1 Thermoanaerobaculia bacterium | reverse complement strand
TGCAGGAGTACGTCGAGAAGGGCGCCGCGCTGGCGCCGCCGCAGCTGTTCGCGGAGTCGGTGGCGAATGCGCCGGGCAGCCACATCGCGATCGAGTGGAACCTGCGCGGTTTCAACGTGACCATCACCCAGCGCGAGTCGTCGGCGCTCGCCGCCGCGATGTACGCCGCCTCGCAACTGGTGAAAGGGAGCGCCCGGGCCGCGCTCATTGGCGGCGTGGAGGAGGTCAACGAGATGATCTTCAGCGTCCTCGACCGCCTCGGCGCGCTCGCGCGCAACGGCTCCGGCCCCCGCCCCTTCGACCGCAACCGCGGCGGGATGCTCCTCGGCGAAGGGGCCGCCGCGCTCGTGCTGCAGCCGGACACGGCGGCCAAATACGGCTACCTATCCGGCTTCGGCATCGCCCGCGACACGACCGCGTCGATCTCCGACTGGGGCTCCGATGCGGCCGCCGTCGTGGCCGCGATGCGCGCCGCGATCAACGACGCCGAGCTCCAGCCGGCGGACATCGACGCGATCTACGCCTCGGCCAACGCCACGCGCAAGGCGGATGCGCTCGAGGCGCGGGCGATCTCCATGCTGTTCGATGAGCGGCCGGTGGTGGCCACGAAAGGCTGCTTCGGCGAATACGCCGCGGGCGGCGCTTTGCAGCTCACCGCCGCGCTGCTGGCCATCGCGGACCAGACGCTGCACGGCTCGTGCGGCTTCCAGTCGGCGGATGATGGGACGCGCATCGATGTGGTGCGCGCGACGCGGAAGGCGGAGCTGCGGCACGTGCTGGTCAACTCGATCTCCGCCGGCGGCGGCATCGTCTGTGCGGTGGTCTCGCGGGAGGCGGCATGAAAGTCATGGCCCTGATCCCGGCGCTGAACGCGGAGCGGACGCTCCCGCCGGTCATCGACGGCGTGCGCGCGCAACTGCCGGACGTCGTCGTGGTCGACGACGGCTCACGCGACCGCACCGGCGACGTCGCGCGCGAGCACGGCGCGACGGTGCTGCGCCACGACGTCAACCGCGGCAAGGGGGGCGCGCTGAAGACCGGCTTCGCCTATGCGCTGGAGCACGGCTACGACGGCGTCATCACCCTCGATGCCGACGGCCAGCATCTCCCGTCCGAGATCCCGAAGTTCCTCGCCGCGGCGGAGGAGGGGAACGACCTCGTCATCGGCGGCCGGGCGCACCTCTTCCAGCACATGCTCCCCCGCCGCCGGATGGCCAACCGCTTCTCGGCCTGGTGCATCGGCAAGTGCTCCGGCGCGCTGGTGACCGACTCGCAGAGCGGCTTCCGCTTCTATTCAGCCAACCTGATACGTAACCTGAAGCTGCGCACCGAGGGCTTCGACATGGAGAGCGAGGTCATCGTCCGCGCCGGCCGCAAAGGCTTCCGCCTCCTCACCATCCCGATCGAGCTCGGCTTCGTCGACGGATTGTCGACGAGCCACTACAAGCCGTTGCACGACACACTGCGCATAGCTTGGACCGTGTTTCGGGCGCGGTTGTTCTGGTAGATGGCATGTGAAAAATGATGAGTGATGAATGATGAAGGATGAACCGTGGAGACATCCGGACGGTTCATCCTTCATCATTCATCATTCGAGCTCCCCCCAATCCATCGTCGTCGGCACGTTCGACTTGGCGAACAGGTTCGACAGCATCTCGGCCGGCGTGTAGATGCGCGTGTCGCCGAACTCGCTGGGGCGGCGGTTCTTCATCGTGAACAGGGCGCGCTGGGAGACGTAGTCGAAGTTCGCGTAGTAGTCGTCGTTCTTCTTCTGCTCGAACATCGCCTTGAGCACGTTGAGCTGATTCGTGAGCGGATCGCCGGTGTCGGAGAGCGAGCGCTGCGTCTTCACCGATGAAGACGCGGCGCGGCGAGGCGGCTCGAGGCCGATGGCCGTCATGCGCAGGTCATCCAGCTCCTTGGCCACGCGGTCCACCTTCTGCGTCTTCTTCTCGTGGCGGAGGAGCAGGGCGGGCATCTTGTTGCAGTTCGCGCGGTGGATGGCGTCGCTCCTCGTGATCCAGCCGAGGTTCGTCACGCCGCAGCGCGCCGAGACGTTGCTGGTCAGGTTGTCGATGAACGGCCGCACCGCGGTGTTGAACGAGTCGTCGACGCCGTTGAAGAGGTTGAGCACGTAGTGCACGCGGAACTCGTCGATGGTCTGCTGCACGGTGCGGGTGATGGGGTGGTCGCCGAGGTTGTGGGCCAGGTCCTGGCCGAAGGCGTCGAGGTTCTGCACGGAGGAGTCGTAGACGTCCTCCACCGAGTCGATCAGCTCATTGATCAGGCGCCAGAAGTCGAGACGGCCGCCGATGGTCTCGAAGAACGGCGACTCCTTGCTGAAGATGAGGCGCAGCTTGCGGAAGAGGATGGCCTTCACGATGTCCGACGCGGCGAGGGTGGCGCTCGGCAGGTGAGGGGTGAAGATGAGGATGCCGGAGTTGGAGAACGGCAGGAAGTCGATCACGTTCGCGTCGAGGCCGGCGCGCATGTCGAGGATCACGTAGTCGGCGTCGAGGGAGTTGATGGCGGCGATGAGCTTCGCCTTGTGCCCGGCGCCGAAGTTCGTGATCTCGTCGATGAGATGCAGCGGGCCGGCGACGAAGCCGAAGTCGCGGTAGCGGTGCTCGGGATCGAGGCGGTCGTCGAGGCCGGTGACGCAGCCGCTGAGCGGCTCGCCGCGGCGGAAGAAATGGTAGAGGTCCTTGCCGATGGGGACGTCGATGGCGTTGCGGATGGCCGAGGTGCCGGTGTCGAGGTCGACCAGTACGGTGCGGCCGTGGCGGGCCAGGGCCAGGGAGAAGTTGATGGCGAACGTCGTTTTGCCGACGCCTCCCTTGCCGGACGAGATCGGGATGATGCGTTTGATGGCCATCGGGCGAGCCGCATCGCATGGTAGCTGAAACGAATCGCGGGCGTCCTTCACTACGACGACATGCAAGCGAACAGAAGCCTTCGTTTGGTTGAGTTAGAATCGGTCGCATCCATGCAGATCGCGCTTTTCCGGAAGTTCAGTCTGTTCGCGGAGCTCGACGACCGCGAGCTGCTGCAGATCGCGAACGTGGCGAAGTCGCGCCGCTACGCGAAGGACGACGTGGTGTTCCACGCCGACGAGAACGGCGACGTCTTCTGCCTCATCCGGGATGGCGAAGTGAAGGTGACGATGATCTCGCCCGAGGGGAAGGAGATCATCCTCTCCATGCTCGGTCCGGGCGACTTCTTCGGCGAGATGGCCCTGCTCGATGACGAGCCGCGGTCGGCCACGGTGATCGCCACCGAGCCGCTGGAGGTCGTGACCATCTGGCGCAGCGACTTCCTCTCGCTCCTCTCCGAGAACTTCGGCCTGACGAAGAAGGTGCTGGCCGAGCTCTCCCGCCGGCTGCGGACGGCATCGAACCGCATCGAGTCGCTGGCCACGATGGACGTCTACGGCCGCCTGGCCCGCTTCTTCCTCGACCTGGCCCGGGAGGGGGGCAAGTCGCTGGACAACGGCTACGTCGCCGTCACCCGCCCCACCCACCAGTCGATCGCGAACATGATCGGCACCTCCCGCGAGACCGTCTCCCGCCTGATCCACGACCTGATGAAGCAGGGACTGTTGCTCTCGGAGGGAAAGACGATCTACCTGCGGAAGACGGCGATTGATCAGTTCAAGGCGGAAATGTAGGCGCTCGCTGCGCTCACCAGGATTAAGGATTGAGAATTGAGGATTGAGGACGACCGGAAGTCCCCATCCGCCATTCTCAATCCTCAATCCTCAATCCTCAATCCAATCATGCTCACCATCCCCAATCTCCTCACCCTGCTGCGACTGCTGCTGGTGCCGTGCTTTCTGATGGCCTCCATGCGCGGCCACTTCGTCGCCGCGTTCGTCCTCTTCGTGACGGCGGCGGTGACGGACGTGCTGGACGGGATGATCGCGCGGCGGTTGAATCAGCGCTCCCGGCTGGGGGCGATCCTCGATCCGGCGGCGGACAAGACGATGATGGTCTGCGGATACCTGTACTACACCTTCGGCGGACGGGTGTCGTTGCGGCTGCCGGGATGGCTCACCTTCGTCGTCTTCATCCGCGACTTCATGATCATCCTGTTTGCGTATCTGCTCTACACGCGGGTGCAGGTGAAGCGGTTCCCGCCGTCGCTGGCGGGGAAGGTCTCCACCGTCACGCAGGCCGTCACGCTGGCGTGCACGATCGCGGTGAACGCGTTCGGGCCGGGGCTGGCCCGGCTGGCCGAGATCCTCTTCCGCGTGGCGCTGGTCATGACCCTCTTTTCGGCGTGGGATTACCTGCGCCGTGGGGAGCGGCTGCTCGACGACGGACTGGCCGCGCAGGGCGCTTGACCGGTCGAAAGCGGATGCTACAATCCGCCTCCCTCGCGGGGAAATGTATCCCGCCGGGGATTGGTTGACACGGGCTCCAATTGCCTCCATAGCTCAATTGGTAGAGCAGCAGACTCTTAATCTGTTGGTTCAAGGTTCGAGTCCTTGTGGGGGCACCAAACCAGCACACACATCCAGGGGTCAGAGGCCGGCGGTCAGATGCGCTATGCTGACCGGCGGCTTCTGGCCCCTGACTACATTCCTGCGAAAGTGGCGGAATTGGCAGACGCGCTGGACTTAGGATCCAGTGGCCTCAGCGCCGTGCGGGTTCGAGTCCCGCCTTTCGCACCAATCCACCTGAGAGACGAGCCTTCATGCTGCTGAACTTCACCGATATCTCTCCCGTCAAGAAGTCCATCGAAGTCGAGATCCCGGCGGACCTGATCTCCCACGAGGCGCAGCGCGTCACGAACGAGTTCAGCCGCCAGGCGAAGATCGACGGCTTCCGCCCCGGGAAAGTGCCCGCCAGCGTGGTGCGCAACCGCTTCGCCAAGGACATCCAGGAAGAGGTGATGAACCGCCTCCTGCCGCGCACTTTCCAGGAAGCGATCCAGGACCGCGGTCTCGAGCCGGTGGGCGATCCGCGCCTGGAGCACATGGATCCGTTCATCGAAGGCGCCCCCCTCAAATACAAGGCCGAGTTCGAGGTCAAGCCGCAGATCGACCTCGGCGAGTACCGCGGCCTGGAGATCGAGGAGCCGAAGGTCGACATCACGACGACGGACATCGAGGCCATGGTCGAGCGGCTGCGCGAGCAGGCCAGCAGTTATCGCCTGGAGACCGAGCGCGGCGCCGAGGACGGCGACTTCGCCGTCATCGAGATCGCCTCGACCGCGGAGGGGATGGAGCCGAAGACCGACTCCGGCCATTTTCAGCTCGGCGAGGAGACGCCGCTCCCCGAGCTGCACGACGCGCTGCGCGGCAAGAAGCCGGGCGAGATGGTCGTGGTGGAGAAGGAGTACGGCGAGGACGCGAACAACGAGGAGTTCCGCGGCAAGACGGTCCGGCACGAGGTGACACTCAAGGAGATCCGCATCCAGGAGAAGCCGGAGGTGAACGACGACTTCGCGCGCAGCGTCGGCCCGGGCTGGGAATCAGCGGACCAGATGCGCGAGGCGATCGAGGCGGACATCCGCCGCCATCGCGAGAGCGAGGCGCTGCGCCACAAACGCAATCAGATCAGCGAGCAGCTCCTGGGGCGGCATGCGTTCGACGTCCCGGAGGCGCTGGTCGACGACGAGCTCGGCAAGTCGCTGCAGAACTACGCGCGCTTCCTCGCCTCGCAGGGCGTGGACATCGAGAAGGCGGAGATCGACTGGCGCAAGGTGGGGGAGGAGTTCCGCCCCGAGGCCGTCAAGCGCGTCAAACGCGGGCTCATCCTGGAGCAGATCGCGAAGAAGGAAGGCATCCAGGTGAGCGACGTGGAAGTCGACGCCGAGATCCGCCGCGCCTCGAACGAGCAGGGGCGCGAGTTCGCCGACGTCAAGCA
>DATEOX010000373.1:0-3354 GCA_035273585.1 Thermoanaerobaculia bacterium | reverse complement strand
GTGATGGGGCAGCGTCTTGAGGGCCTCGAAGCCGGACGCGGCCTCGACGATCTCGAGGTCATAGCTCTCCGTCCCCCCCTCGATGATCGTCGTGAGGTAGGCGCGCATCGAGGATGAGTCTTCGACCACCAGAATCTTCATAGTCGCTTCGCCGCGCTGGCGAACACCGCGTTGGAGAACGCGTACCCCGCCTGCGACAAGAAAATCTCCAGTCCGGTCATGCTGTCGATGGGCGCCCGATGCTCGGCGTTGTCGCCGTACAGAATACCAATCGTCCGGTGGGAGTGCATGATCGGAAGGGCGATGATCTCGGTCGGCAGCAGCCCGCCGAGGCGCTCGATCAGCTCCACGTTGGCCGGGGTGCGGCGCATCTTGCCGCGGTGCGGCTCGCCCGCCGCGGCCACGTCGCTCAGCACGGACGGCACGCCGCGCGCGATCTTCATCCGCTTCACCCGCGCCTCCATCGCCTCCCCCGGCCCGCCGGTGATGCCGAAGCCGCCCAGGCCGACGAAATGCTCGTCGTTGGCCATGAACAGCGCCCCCCGTTCGAGGTACTCGGCCGAGAGGCGGAGGATCGTCTGCGAGACCTGCCCGATGTCGTTCGGGTTCGACAGCTCGTTGATGAGCTGCTTGAGGACGCCGAAGCTGCGGTCGAGGTTCTCCTTGTTGGCCAGCTCGTAGAAGCGCCGCCCCGCATCGGCGCCGAAGCCGCCCGTCACCTGCTCCCACTGCAGGAACGCGCGGTCGGAGAAGAGCACCAGCTCGTCGGCGAACAGCGCCAGCTCCTCCTCCGCCAGCCCTGGCTGGAGCCGCGCCGGGCTCGGCTTGGTGAGGTAGAGATCGGCGCCCGCGCGCAGCAGCGCGTGACGCCGGCGCAGGTCGGCCTCCTGATCGACGACGACGACCGGCAGCCGCGGATTGCGCCGCTTGAGCTGCTGGAGGAGGCGCACCGTGGGGCCGTCCGGGTTGCGGTCGGCATCGGTGAGCTCGAGGAAGGAGACGAAGAAGCTGTTCGAGCGGAAGAGGTCCGTGAGCGCGCCGCGCACGTCATCGAGCGAGCCGTACTGGAAGATCTTCACCCCGTGCTTGGTGAACGCGCGCCGCGCGGCGACGCGCACCAGCGGGTTGCGCTCGAACAGAACGACGTTGCGGTACGTCGCCTCCGGGGACTCGATCTCGATGAGGCCGCCCGACACCTTGAACTTGCCCGACTCCGGCCGCTTGAAGTCCGGCCCGCGCGGCGGCGCCTCCTCGGCGATCTCCGGCAGCGGCTCGTCCGGCACCGGGCTGAAGCCCGTCGCCTCGGGCGTGGGGAACTGCACGATGTTGTCGGTCGGCTTGGGAGGATTCAGCGGCTGCCCCAGGCCGAGGTTCAGCGAGGCGGGCGTCGTCTCGGCGGAAGCGGAGCCGCGGAGCAGCGCCTTGCCCGCCTTGAGCGACTCCTCGAGGCTCTTGAGCGGCTTGATCTTCTCCCCGTCGCCGCCGCCGACGATCCGCTGCGGAGACAGCCCTCCCTCGCGGAAGATCATGTCCGGGTCGTACTCGACGTCCAGAGCACTCATTGCGTCGCTGAGGATGAAGTTGAACTCCCCCTCCCGGCTCAGCAGCAGCGGCGTCACCACGTCCAGGATGCGGTCGCGGATGGCGCTGCCGAGGTCCGTGGGCGACATCAGGTTCAGCTCGACGGTGGCGGTGCCGTAGGGGATGCCGCTCTCCTCCATCCGGCGCAACATCTTCGCCCCATCCTCGGGGATCAGGCCGCGGCCGGCGAGATAGCTGACCAGGTCGGGATGATCGGGCGAGGAGGCGTTGACCACCAGCCCGGAGCGGAAGAGGACGGTGTGCCTCCCCTTCGGATCGATGATCTCCAGCACGCCGGTGCGGCGGCTGAGGAAGACGATCTGGATGATGTCGGTGAGGGAGAGGACTTCGAGGCGGCCGAGCAAGCTCATCGCGTCACGAAGCGAGATTGTAGCGTTTCAGTATCCCGTCCAATATCCCGTTGATGAACTGGGAGGACTTCTGGGTCCCGAATTTCTTGGCGATCTCGATGGCCTCGTCGATGATGACCAGCTTCGGCGTGTCGGTCTCGTGGAGGAACTCGTAGACGGACATGCGGATGATGTTGCGGTCGACCACGGCCATGCGCGAGAGGCGCCAGTTGTCCGCCTGGCGCTGGATCATGTCGTCGATCTCCCCCAAGTGGTCGACCGTGCCGCGGAAGATCTTCACGGCGAACTCGCGCGTGTTCGGCTTCGACTTCTGCAGGTCCTCGAACGTGGACGTGATCATGTCCGGCTCGTTGCCGCTGATGTCGTGCTGAAAGAGCATTTGCAGCGCGAGCTCGCGCGCTTTCCGGCGGGCACCCATGGTCAGCTCTCCCGCGTGCGAACGGCGCGCCACAAGTTCGCCATCTCGATCGCCGCCAGCGCCGCCTCCCACCCCTTGTTCCCCGCTCCCGGCGAGGAGCGCTCCACCGCCTGCTCGTGCGTGTTGCAGGTGATCACGCCGAACGCGACCGGGAAGTCGGAATCGACCGCCACGCGCGAGAGCTCGCTGGTGACCTGCGCGGAGATGAAGTCGAAATGCGGCGTGTCGCCACGCAGGAGGCAACCCAACGTGATGACGGCGTCGATGTCGCCCAGCCTGATGAGGTGCCTCACCAGCGTCGGGATCTCGAAAGCGCCGGGGACGCGGTAGAGCGCGATCGCGTCATCCCCCGCACCGTGGCGGGAGAGGCAGTCGAGCGCGCCGTCGAGCAAGCCGGAGACGATCTCGTCGTTGAACCGGCTGGCCACGACGGCGAAACGCAACCCGTCCGCGTCGAGGTCCCCTTCGAAAGAGCGAGGCATGGCGGCGCGGATTATACGGTTCATCGCTTCCGCGGCGGCTTCGGTGGCTTCTTCCGCGTGCGCGGCTTCCACTCCGGAATGGCGCGGTGCATGAAGCGGTCGAACATCGGCACCGTGAACGCCGTCATGCCGTGCTCCGGGCTGAAGATCATCCCCTTCCGGATCAATCCCGTCCGCAGCGAGCCGACGTTCTCCACGTCGATGCGCAACTGGCCCGCAATCTCCCCCGACCGGTGCGGCCCCGCCCCAAGCTCCGCCATCGCCCTCAGATAGTCCTGCTCCCTCGGCGTCAGTCGATCGAACCGGACGCGGAAGAAGCTCGTGTCCATCGCCTCCATCGCCCGCGCCTCCGCCTCCTCCACGTCGTGGATGCCGATCGGCGGCTTCGGCGCGACGTCCCAACTGTGATAGCCCCACTCCTGCAGAAAATACGGATAGCCTTCCGTCCGGACGACGATTCGCTCGAGCGCCTCGTTCGTGATGTCCGCACCCGCCTCCCGGA
>DATEOX010000372.1:0-2093 GCA_035273585.1 Thermoanaerobaculia bacterium | reverse complement strand
CGGATTCGTCACCGTCACGGTCACGGCTCCGACTGCCGCGCCGGCAGGCGTCACCGCCGTGAGGCGCGTCGCGCTGACGAACGTCACGCCGGTGGCGTTGTTCTGGCCGAACTTCACCGTCGCGTTGTTTTGAAAGTTCTGCCCGTCGATCTGCACCGTCGTCCCGCCGGCCACCGTCGCAGACGAAGGGCTGATGGAGCTGATGGTCGGCGCGGCCGCGGTGGGTGCCGCCTGGACGGTCAGCGTCCCGAACATGTTGGAGTGGAAGACGCCGCAGGTCAGCGTGCAGATGAAGGTGAACGTCCCCGGCTCGCTGGCGATGAACTGCACCGAGACGGTCTTCCCCTTGCTGATGTTCACCCCGGCGTCCATGTAGTTCTCCAGGAAGAAGCCGTGGCCGAAGTCGGAGCCGTCGCTCCCCGGCACGGTGATGTTCAGCGTGACGTTGTCACCCTGGTTGATGACCACCGGCGAGGGGTTGAAGTCGAACTGGAACTGGCGGGCCGTGACGTTGAAGACCTTCGTCGCCGACGCGGTGGCGTCGGCCGCGGCCACGTATGGGACGGCGATGCGCGGCGTGTCCGTGAGGGCCTCGTGATGGCGCTCGCGGAGGAGGGTCTGCCAGGGGGTCGCCTCGTGCGGTTTCTGCTGGGCGGCGAGCGGCACAACGAGCGCCGCGAGAAGGATTGACAGGAGGACTCTTGGAAATGTCATACGTCCGAGCATGATGCCGGATAGACGGCCGTCATGTCTTACCGTTTACAGAGGGTTCACACCTTCAGGATGAGCCCGCGACGGTGCAGCAGGGCCAGAATCCCGAGCCAGAGGGCGACGAATCCCAGCCCCCACAATAATGATGCGAATTTCGGCGAGAAGAACCAGGCATTCATCCATCCGAACGTGATCGCGTGCAGCGACTTGCCCCCCACCTTGACGAGCGAGTCGATCGTGCGCGCCATCAGCCCCGAGCCGACGAAGGCGACCATCGGGTTCACGCCGTAGATCACGAACGGCCTGGTCCAGCCGCGCACGCCTTCGACGTCGATCAGCCAGAGGCAGGTGGCCAGCGCCACGCAGGCGAAGCCGGCGGTGAAGAGCACGTACGAGCTGGTCCAGAGGTTCTTGTTGATCGGGAAGACCCAGTCCCACAGCTTGCCGGCGATCATGGCCAGGCAGCCGGCGCCGTAGAGCTTCGCCACCCGCTCGATGAGCGTCTTGTCGCGGCGCGTCACCCACTCGCCGGCCAGCACGCCGAGGAGCGCGGTGGCGATGGCCGGCAAGGTCGAGAGCGGCCCTTCCGGATCCCACGTCTTCGTCGACGACCAGATGTGGTTCGTGCCAAGGACGGCCCGGTCGACCCAGGCGGCGAGGGTCTTGTCCGGCTTGTCCAGCACGAACGCGCCGAGCTCGCCGCTGCCCGGGACCGGGACGCACGTCATCAGCACCCAATAGCCGATGAGGATCGCCAGGATGGTGATGATGATCTGCCGCCGCGTGGCGTACAGCGCGATGAGCGCCGCGGCGATGTAGGCGATGCCGATGCGCTGCAGCACGCCGGCGAAGCGCAAATGCTCGAAGCGCCAGGCGACGCGGTCGAGGAAGGTCGGATTCGGGACGCCGGCCATCTTCCCCCACCAGAAGAAGGGGAAGGCGTTGAGCAGGAGCCCGAGGAGGACGATCGTCAGCCCGCGGCGGACGATCCGCTTCGGCTCTTTCTTCGAGAGGTGCGTGGTGATGCCGACGATGAACAGGAAGAACGGGAAGATGAGGTCCGTCGGCGTCCAGCCGTGCCACTCGGCGTGCTCCAGCGGCGCGTAGATCGACGACCAGGAGCCGGGGTTGTTGACCAGGAGCATGGCGGCGATGGTCACGCCGCGGAAGACGTCGAGGGCGAGGAGGCGCTCGCGAGTCTCAGGACTTGCGGAGCCGTGCATACGTCTTCAGGTGGCGCAGGGCCGCCTGTTTGTCGCCTCTCTTCTCGCAGAGCCCGGCCAGGTTGTAGTGCGCGTCGGCGTTGTTCTCGTCCAGCGCGATGGCCCTTCGATAGGCCTCGGCCGCGTCGCGCAAATGCCCCAAATCTTCCAGCGCCACGC
>DATEOX010000371.1:0-3170 GCA_035273585.1 Thermoanaerobaculia bacterium | reverse complement strand
GATAAGCGGTTCCTTGTAAGGCAAAACGGGACATTGGACGTCGTCCCGCTGGCCAGGAAGGAACTGATTGCAGTGCAGGCGGTCAACGGCGACAAGGTCGCATTCACCTGGCGTTGGGTGCCGAACGACGTCGGCAAGGCGCTGCAATTCGACGAAACGGAGCAGCGCGCCACCGCCGAGCTCTATTGGGACGGCGAGAAGTGGGCGGTATTGAAGATCACGTCCGGGTGAGGGCGAGCATCGTCACGTCGTCGCCCGCCGGCGCGCCGCCGCTCCAGGTCTGCACGTGCGACTCGATGCGCTCCACCAGGCGCGGCGCCGGCGTGCCGGCGAGCGAGTCCAGCAGCGTCGTCACGGAGGCCAGGCCGAGCTGCTCCTCGGCCGCGTTCTCCGCCTCCGTCACCCCGTCCGTGAACAGCACCAGCGAGTCGCCGCGCAGGAGGCGCACCTGCTGGTCGCGGTACTTCGCCGCGGGGAAGAGGCCGACCACCATGTCCGTGATGGTCAGCGGCCGGGCGCCGTCGTTGGAGATCACGAGCGGCGGTACGTGGCCGGCGTTCGCGTAGTCCACCACTCCCGTGGCCGGATCGAGCACCGCGGCGAAGAGCGTCACGAACCTCGTCGGCGCGGTGCGAGGGGCGAGCGTCTCGTTGATGCGGCGCACGAGCTCCGCGGGCGTCGGATCGGTGCGGGTGAAGATGTCGAAAGCCGTCGCCAGAGAGGCCATCACCAAGGCGGCCGTGATCCCCTTCCCGCTCACGTCGGCGATCACGAAGTAGATGCGGCCGCTCGGCCGCACCACCACGTCGTAGTAGTCGCCGCTCACCGTGCGGCACGGCTTGTTGCGCGCGGCGAAGAGATAGCCGTCGATGACCGGCAGCTCGGCGGGCAGGAGGCGGCTCTGGATCGTGTAGGCCGTGCGCAGCTCCTCGTCCATGCGGGCCTTGGCCGTGGCTTCCTCGCGCAGGCGGGTCGTCTCGAGCTTCGCCGCGGCGAAGCGGGCGATCTGGGCGATGAGCTTGAGGTCGTCCGTCGTGCCCATCCCCTGCTGGGCGAGGAAATCGAGATAGAGCACGCCGAGGACGTTGTCGCGGACGAGGAGCGGCGCGCAGACGGCGGAGCGGATCTGCTGGCCGATGATCGACTCCGCGCGGGCGAGCTTGTCGTCGTGCGAGGTGTCGACGAACGAGACCACGCTGCGCTCCTCGATCACCTCGCCGAGGAGGGTCTTGCTGATGATCAGATCGGCCGAGTCGGCGGCGTCGCGGCGGCGGAGATGCGCGCTGGAGAACTGCCGGTTCGCATCGAGGAGGGCGAGCGCGGCGCGGGAGGGATCGAAGAGGTCGACGACGCGGTCGAGGATGAAGTCGAAGAGCTGCTGGAGCGGGCGGTCCTCGATGAACTCGATGGCCAGTTGGGCCAGGACGCTCGCCCGCTCGCGCTCGCGGCCGTGGAGCGCCGTCTCGTCCATGACGTCCATGGCCCGGATGGCGATGCTCTTCGCCTGCGAGGAGCTGTCGACGGAGATGAGTTGCGACGGCGCGATCGACTCGGGCTCGAAGACGACCTCCGTGTCGCCCAGGCCGATGCGGTCGCCCGGCCGCAGCGTGGCGGCCTCGGAGAGGCGGACGCCGTTGAGCAGCGTGCCGTTGACGCTTCCCAGGTCGCGCACCACCCACCGCCCGCCGTCGTAGCTGATCTCCGCGTGCATGCGAGAGAGGAAGCGGTCGCGGATCGGCACCGTGCACTCGACGGCGCGCCCGAGGGTGATCGTGTGGGGCGGGAGGGAGAGCTGCTGGGGCAGGAGGTTGGGTCGGTGGACGGTGAGGTGCGCGTTCGGCACGGACCGGGATTATAGGGGCCGGCGCGGGATAAGATGGGCATACATCGGTTCAGAAATCAGGAGTCCACGCATGCGCCGTATCCTCTTCGCGTCCCTCCTCCTTCTTCTCCCCTGCTCGCTGCAGGCACAACTCACCACCGGCAATCTCCTAGTCATGATCACGGACACGCGCGGGGAATCTGCCGCTTTCTCAACCTCCCGCCCGGCAGCTACAACCTGACGGCGCAGATGGAAGGGATGGGCAGCATCAACCGGCCGAACGTCATCATCAACCTCGGGCGCAACACGGAACTCGAGCTGGTGCTCGAGCCCTCCGTCGGACTGCGCGAGACGCTGACCGTCACCGCCGCGGCGCCGACCATCGACGTCAACACGGCGTCCGTCGGGGCGAACCTCGACCAGCGGGCCATCGAGACGCTGCCCACCGGCCGCAACTACTCATCCATTGTCCAGGTGAACTTCGAGTTCATCCGCGAGGTCGAGGTGAAGACCGGCGGCTATGAGGCGGAGTACGGCCGCTCCACGGGCGGCATCATCAACGTGATCACGAAGTCGGGCGGCAACCAGCTCACGGGCGACGTCTTCGGCTACTACGACAACGACTCGCTGCAGTCGGATGCGGACACGGTCGTCTCCACCGCCGGCACCACGGAAGGCTTCACGCGGCGCGACTTCGGCCTCGACTTCGGCGGCGACCTCCTGCGGGACAGGCTTTGGTTCTTCGGCGCCTTCGACCAGGTGCGCAACTCCATCAGCAGCTCGCTGCCGGAAGGGCCGGCGGTGGGCGACGTCGTCGCCTCCAACAGCCGGTGCAATCTCGGCTCGGGCAAGCTGACCTGGAACTTCGGGCCGGCGCAGTCGCTCGTCGCCACGTTCATGCAGGACCCGCGCGTCGACACCGGCGCAATCAACGACAGCGACCGCACGCTCAACGGCGAGCCATCCACGTACCTCGGGCGGAAGGACTACGCGCCGCGTCTCGGGTTCACCTGGCACCCGAGCGGCGGCGCGCACCGGGCCAAGCTGTACGGCTCGTACGGCCGGTTCTACGAAGAGATCCCGATGGACCTCGTCATCCGGTCGTTCTCTTATGAGCGGCAGCCGCGCACCGGCCAACCCGAACTACGGGAAGCCGGTGCTGCGCACGGCGCCGACGAGCGCACGGGTAGGGGTGAGGATCAGCTTCTGAACGGACGAGCGGGCGTCCCGCCCGCCGGCGGCGTCACGTCTCGTGGCGCCGCTTTCCCGCCGGGCGAGACGCCCGGCGGCTGGCGGACGGGACGTCCGCTCTCCTACTGGTTGCCCGCCCTCCTCTGGGCGGGCATGA
>DATEOX010000370.1:0-4890 GCA_035273585.1 Thermoanaerobaculia bacterium | reverse complement strand
ACGTCATCGACGTGCAGATTGTGCTTGCGCAGGAGCTCGTGGGCTTTGTTCTCGGGCATGTGCGTATCTCTCCCCTTCGTGGTTTGCGGACGGGCGGGCAACGAAGAGGCGCGGGTGGGTATTCCGGGAGAAACGTTGTCGGTTATCAGTTTGTCGGTTGTCGGTCTCTCTACTGACAACCGATAACCGACAACGCCTCTCTACTCCCGCAGCCGCTCCAAAATCTTCTCGTGCACGCCGCCGAACGCCCCTGACGACATCACCAGCACCACGTCCCCCTCCTCCGCCTCACGCCCGACGTGCTCGGCGATCGCGTCGAAGTCGTCGATCTGCTCGGTGTGGATGCCGTCCGCGTTCAGGCGCTCGATCATCGCCGGGACGGACATCATCTTGTCCAGGCCGTAGCGCGTCTCGTAGCGGTCGCGGTGGAAGATCGGGCCGATGATCACCCGGTCGGCCTCGTGGAAGGCATCGACGTAGCCGTGCTCGAACTCCTTCCGGCTGGAGGAGATAGACCGCGGCTCGAACAGGGCCCAGATGCGCTGGCCGGGGTAGCGCTTGCGCGCGCCGTCCAGCGTGGTGGCGATGGCCGTGGGGTGATGGGCGAAGTCGTCGATCACCGTCACGCCGCGCTCCACGCCCCGCACTTCCATCCGCCGCTTGATGCCGCGGAATGTGCCGAGCCCCTGCTGCAGCTCCTCCGCCTCCACGCCGCGCAGCCGCGCCGCGGCGATGTTCGCCAGCGCGTTGAGCACGTTGTGCCGGCCGTCGAGTGTCGAATGGAAGCGGAACCACTCCTTCCCTTCCCACCAGGCCGTGAACGAGGCGCCGGTCGGCGTCAGCTCCACGTCCGTGGCGTAGAGGTCGCGCGTCTTCTCCCAGCCGAAGGTGAACCAGCGCGCCTTCGCATCATTTTTGAGCGAGACCACGTTCGCGTCGTCGCCGTTGGCGATGATCACGTCGCCGGCGGGCACCTGCTGCACGGCCTTGCGGAAGGCGGCGATGATCGCCTCCAGGTCGGCGTAGATGTCGGCGTGGTCGAACTCGATGTTGTTCACGATCAGCGAGCTCGCGTGGTAGTGGAGAAACTTCGGCCCCTTGTCGAAGAAGGAGGTGTTGTACTCGTCCCCCTCGATGACGAACTCCGGCCCGTGGCCCAGCTTGAAGTTGTTGTTGAAGTTCAGAGGGATGCCGCCGACGACCATCGACGGATCGCGCCCCGCGGCCTCCAGCAGCCAGGCCATCAGCGAGGTGGTGGTCGTCTTCCCGTGCGTGCCGGTGACGACGACGGAGTGCTTCCCCTTGATGAAGAGGTGGTAGATGGCCTCCGGCATCGACGTATACGGCAGGTCCATCTCCAGAGTCGCCGCCGCCTCGGCGTTCGTGCTCGCGGCGACGTTGCCAATGACCACCAGATCGGGACGAAACGTCTCCAGATGCTCGCGCGTATACCCTTCGAGCACCGGGATCCGGAGACTCTCCAGGTACGTCGACATGGGCGGATAGACGTGCTCGTCGGACCCGGAGACCTCGTAGCCGCGCTGCTGGAGCATCCCGGCCAGCGAGGCCATCGCGGTGCCGCAGATCCCGATCAGGTAGACCCGGCGAACGTGGGGAAGTTCTTTGACGTGAGGCATCAGCCCGGCTCCTCAGCAAAAAGCATGCTTTTACAACGCTTTCGGGACGGGAATGGCCATTTTCCGACGGCTGTTCGAACCGTCCGCTTATCCAAGATCAGAACATCCAAGGGTGTAACAGGAGGACTTTCCGCATGTCGAAGCGAATCATTGCCATCACGACGGCATTCCTGCTCTCCAGCGTGGCGCTCGTCGCCGCCGAGAGCAAGAGTGCGAAGAAGCCGGCGGCCAAGCCGGCCGAAACCGCCGCCAAGGCCGAGGCAACCGAGAAGAGCGGCGAGGAGAAGGCGCCCCGCCTGACCATCGTCGAGCCGATCAAGGACTACGGCGTCGTGCCGAAGGGCGACAAGCTCGACTGGTCCTTCCTGGTCAAGAACACCGGCAACAGCGACCTGCAGATCATCGCCGCGAAGCCGGGCTGCGGCTGCACCGTGGCCGACTTCGACAAGGTCATCAAGCCGGGCGACACGGGCAAGGTCACGGCCCACGTCGACACCACGAACTTCGCCGGCCCGATCGCCAAGAGCGTCACGGTCGAGACGAACGATCCCTCCAATCCCACCGCGCAGCTCACCATCCACGCGGTCGTGAAGCCGTACGTGGAGGCTTACCCGGCGGGCTTCGTCCGCTACAACCTCCTCCAGGGTGATGCCGAGACGCAGAGCATCACGCTCTACTCGGAGGAAGACGAGCCGTTCGAGATCAAGGACATCAAGGTTCCGGGCGACTGGGTGAAGGTCACCTCGAAGAAGATCGAGGACCAGACGCAGCTCGCGCAGGGCGTCGGCAAGGCCGGCCAGAACCAGTACCGCCTCGACATCACCGTCGGCGGTCCGGATGCGAAGATCGGCCCGCTCGCGGACAAGATCCTCATCACCACCACCTCCAAGCACCAGCCGGAGTACCCGATCAGCCTCTCCGGCGTCATCCGCCCGACGTTCCGCGTCGACCCGCTCGGCGTGAACTTCGGTGAAGTCGCGCCGACCGACAGCGCCGCCACCCGCGCCATCACCCTCCGCTCCAACAACCTCAAGGCGCCCGAGACCTTCTCGGTGACCAAGGCCGAGTCGAGCATTCCGGGCCTCACGGCCTCGGTCAAGCCGGCCGCGAACAAGGGCGAGTACGAGGTGACGGTGCAGGTCGCGAAGGACGCCAAGCCGGGCGACCTCGACGGCCAGGTGAAGATCTACACGAACGACAAGATCAACCCCGTCATCACCGTCCCGGTCAAGGGCACGGTCAAGACCACCACGGCTTCGAAGTAAGCTTTTTCCCGCACGAACGAAGGCAGGCCGGCTCCTCACGGGGCCGGCCTTTTCGTTTCTAGAGAAGGATCGAGATGCCGGTGCCGTCGCCGACCGGCAGGATGGTGGTGAGCAGCCGCTCGTCGGTGGCGATGCGCTCGTTGAACGCGCGCAGGGCATCGGTGGAGGCGTCGTGGACGCCATCCGCGACCTGCCCTTTCCAGAGCAGGTTGTCGCAGACGATGACCGCGCCTTTGGCCAGCTTCGGCAGGAGCCCGTCGAGGTACTGGACGTACTCCGTCTTCACACAATCGATGAAGACGAAGTCGAAGACGCCTTCCAGCTTCGGGATGACCTCCAGCGCGGCACCCTCATGGAAGATGACCTTGCATTGCAGCGCCGCCTCGCTCACGAAGCCCTTCGCGACGTTCAGCGTCCGGCGATCGATCTCGATGGTCTCCAGCGTCGCATCCGCGTCGAGCTCCCGCCCCATCACGATCACCGAATAGCCGATGTTCGTCCCGACCTCCACCACCCGCCGCGGCTTCTTCACGCGCAGGAGGACGCGTATCAGTTGCGCGACTTCCGGATCCGCGATCGGCTGCCCGTTCTCCCGCGCGTACTCTTCGACGCGCTCCAGCAGCGCATCGCGGGGCGGGAGGAGGGCGTCGAGATACTGCGCCTGCGCGCGCTGCAGGATGGCATCGGCACGGTCTTTCATGAGGGGGGATTGTAGCGTTCAGCGCCGCCAGTAGCCGGGCTGGCGGCGATGATGAGCAACTGCGAGAATGCGGATCTCGTCGCCATCCGGTTCGTAGATGACGTCATACGGAAAATCGGCGACGCGCATTTTGCGAACGGTGGCGTCGATCGGATGACCGGAAAGCGGCAGAAGGACGATGCGATCGATTGTTTCGCGAACGCGCTGCCGGAACCGCTCGCGTGCATCGGGCAGCTCGAAGTTCCGCTCGGCTTCGATCCGGTCACGAGCGGCGGTAGTAGAGAGTCTGACTCTCACTCCGCGGCGAAGAACTCCTCGATGGTGAGGCCACGGTCCCGACCGGACTTCAGGTCATCGAGACGGCGATGCGCTTCCGCCAACCATTCCTGCGCGAACATGAGCTCCGAATCGCCGGTGAGGCTGTCCAGCAGCTCCGCCGCCAACTCTTCGCGCTCGTTGGGGCCGAGCGCCATCGCCGCGTTACGGATTTCGACAAACCGCGCTGTCATGGCCACCATCCTACCTCGGCGGCTTACTTCGCCTCCACGGCCTCGCGGAGCTTCTCGGCCTGGAAGTGGGAGGTCAGGGGATTGACGATCACGTCGAGGTTGCCGTTCATGATGTCGGGGAGGTTGTGCACGGTGAGGCCGATGCGGTGATCGGTCACGCGGTCCTGGGGGAAGTTGTAGGTGCGGATCTTCTCCGAGCGGTCGCCGCTGCCGATCATCCCCTTGCGCGTGGCGGAGAGCTCGGCCTCGCGCTTCTGGCGCTCGATGTCGTAGAGGCGCGCCTTCAGCACCTTCAGCGCCTTCTGACGGTTCTTGATCTGCGACTTCTCGTCCTGGCAGGAGACGACCACCCCGGTCGGGAGGTGCGTCATGCGCACCGCGGAATAGGTCGTGTTCACCGACTGGCCGCCCGGACCCGACGAGCAGAAAGTATCGATGCGCAGGTCCTTCTCGAAAATCTGGATGTCGATGTCTTCCGCCTCGGGGAGCACCGCGACCGTGATGGCCGAGGTGTGGATGCGGCCCTGCGTCTCGGTCTGCGGCACGCGCTGGACGCGGTGCACGCCGGACTCGAACTTGAGGCGGGAGTAGACCTTGTTCCCCTCGATCTGCAGCGTCGCGTCCTTGATGCCATTCACGGAGGAGTAGTTCGCGTCGGTGACGTCCACCTTCCACCGCTTCTGCTCGGCGTAGCGGATGTACATGCGCATGATCTCCGCGGCGAAGAGAGAGGCCTCGTCTCCACCGGTGCCGGCGCGGATTTCCACGAACACGTTCTT
>DATEOX010000369.1:0-7196 GCA_035273585.1 Thermoanaerobaculia bacterium | reverse complement strand
GGCGGCCATGAGGTCGGGTTTGCCGTCGCCGTCGAAATCAGCCGCATCGACGCCGTTCACCGTCGGCCCGATGGCGAACGCGCGCGGCGGCGTCACGGTCCCCTCGGCCGGCGAGCGGAAGACGTCGACCAGCGTCGTGCCGCCGAGGATCACCAGCTCCGGCTTGCCGTCCGCGTCGAGGTCGCGCGCCACCGGGCTGTAACCGTTCCGCACCGGCAGCTTCTGGGGCGCGGCGAACTGCCGGTTGCGCAGTCCGAAGCGGATGACGGTGCCGCTGCTGACGTCCGCCACGCCGTCGCCGTCGAAGTCGGCCGCGACGTTGGCCACACCGCCCACGACCGGGACCACGGGGTCGCCCTTCGTGAACGTGGTGTCGCCGTTGTTGTAGAACGGCGTCAGGTTGTCGGGGCCGAAGAGGACGTCGAGCTTGCCGTCGCCGTCGAAGTCGCCTGCGACACCGTTCGCCGCGCTCATGAATCCGTGCGTGGTGATGAACGGCGCGCCGAAGCCGCCCGCGTTGTTGCCGAGGTAGAGCGCGAGCTTGTTCGCGGTGCAGACGGCCAGGTCCTGCTTGCCATCCGCATTGAAGTCGCCGGTGACCATGGCCAGCACGGTCTCGGGCGCGGTGATGGTCAATATGCCGGCGAAGGTGCCGTCGCCGCGGCCGAGCATCACGCCGAAGGTCGCGGCGGCGGGAGCGGATTTCACATACAGATCGGGGATGCCGTCGCCATTGAAGTCGGCGACGTCCACCGCCTTGAGGCCGGTCGCGACCGTGGGGATGGCGCTACCGAGGAAGCCGGCGCCGTCGCCGCGGTAGACGCGCACTGTGTCGCCGCTGACGAGCAGCACGTCATTGCGGCCGTCATGGTCGAAATCGCCCGCGCGCACCAGGTCAGGGGTGGCCGCGACCCCGGCGCCGAACGTGCGCGCATTGAGGAACATCCGGTTCGCGGCCGAGGCCGGCAGAGCGATGACAATGATGAGAAGCGCGAACGGGGCGCGACGATGAATGGACATGGTCTGTAGCGGAATCGCTGCATTGTATCGTTTGCGGGCCATGAATTCTTCCGCGCTGCTCTCATCTTTTTCCCTCCGCTCGGTGACGTTCCGCAATCGGGTCTTCGTCTCGCCCATGTGTCAGTACTCCAGCGAGAACGGCTTCCCCACCCCATGGCACCTAGTCCACCTCGGCAGCCGCGCGGTCGGCGGCGCGGGACTGGTCATGGTGGAGGCGAGCGCGGTCTCGCCCATCGGACGCATTACGGCTTGGGACAGCGGTCTGTGGACGGATGAGCACGCCGAGGCCTTCCGCCCCATCGTGCAGTTCATCGAGGAGGCCGGCGCTGTGGCCGGCATCCAGATCGCGCACGCGGGACGGAAGGCATCGACGGAGAAGCCGTGGCGCGGCGGGCGGCCCATCACAGAAGGGCCGCATTCATGGACGACGGTGGCCCCGAGCGCGATCCCCTTCCGCGACGGCGACCCGTTGCCGCACGAGCTGACGGCGGCGGAGATCGAGGAGGTCGTCGGGCAGTTCGCCCGCTCGGCGGAGCTGGCGCTGATGGCCGGCTTCCGCGTGCTGGAGATCCACGCCGCGCACGGGTACCTCCTGCACGAGTTCCTCTCCCCGCTCTGCAATCAGCGCCATGACGCATACGGCGGCTCGCTGGAGAACCGGATGCGCCTGACGCTGCGCGTGGCGGAAGAGGTGCGCCGCCGCTGGCCGGAGCCGCTGCCGTTCTTCGTCCGCATCTCGGCCACGGATTGGGCGGTGGGCGGGTGGGACCTGGAGCAGTCGATCGCCCTCTGCCGCCGCCTCAAAGAGCTCGGCGTCGACCTCATCGACTGCTCGAGCGGCGGCGCGGTGCCGCACGCGAAGATCGAGCTCGGCCCCGGCTACCAAGTCCCCTTCGCCCGCGCCATCCGCGCCGCGGCGGACATCCCTACGGGCGCCGTCGGCCTGATCACGGATGCCAAACAGGCGGAACAGATCATCGTCACCGGCGACGCCGACTGCGTCCTCCTCGCCCGCCAGTTCCTCCGCGACCCGTACTTTCCGCTGCACGCCGCGCGGGAACTGGGCGTGGAGATGGAGTGGCCGCCGCAGTACGGGCGGGCGGCGGGTTAGGGCAACGACTCGTCGATCTCGTCGAGGATCATCTTGTACTCCTTCGAGTCCGGCCTGAGCGTGAGAAACCGCCGCGCTTCGGCAAAGGCTTCGTCATCCCTCCGTTGATGCGCCAGCGCGAAGAACAGACCGACGGACGCCAACTCTGAGCGGGGGTTCAGTGCGATGGCCTTTGCGAACGCTCTTTCTGCCGCCTCGTAGTCCTCGAGGTTCTTTTCAATTGCACCGAGCACGAGCCAGACCGGGAACGCGTCGGGATGTTCACGCCCGAGGCGCTCGAGGAGTGCTTTCGCGGAGTGGACGTCACCAGCGTCGCGAAGGGCGGTCGCAGCCTGAAACTCGGATTCCAGATTGGCGTCGGCGGTCAATCGAACCTCGCGGGCGGCTTCTGATCACTTCCGGATTCTGGTCCGTGTTCATCCTCCTCCGCCTCCTCCATCGCATCCGCAACGGCGTCGGCGAGGCTTCGGATTCTGTCCAGCACGTTATCGATCCGTTGCTCGGACTTGCCGATGCTATCGATGACTCCATCCGCCTTCCCCTGCCGGATCTTTGTCTGCCGGTCCAGAATCGAATCGAGTTGGTCGACGGCATCCGCGACCGATCCTTCTTTGGCGCGCTCACCGAGTTGGCGGGCACGACCGGGATTCACCGCTTCGCCCGGAACGGCGCCGCCCCTTGCTTCGTCCCGCTTTTTCGCCATCAGCAGCGGGAGCGGCGAGCCGCGCGAGACGATGCCGAAGAATGTCGTGGTGAGGGCATTCACGATCGCAGCATTCCTCATCACCAACGACACCGCGGCTTCTCGATAGGCGGAGTTGGTCTGCATTTGCTGCGCGTGGTAAAGCGCGAGACTCAGCGGCGCAGCCGCCCCTGGAGTCGGGGCCGGGATGGCTGCCTGTTTGCCGTCAGGATCGACCTTCAGGATGGGATTGTCGTCCGCGTAGCTGTAGCGATTCCACGCCTGCGGCAGCGAAAGAGCCTTTTCGATGTCGAGCACCGCGTCGGTCGACATGAACCGCCCCCACCCCGCCCGGTAATAGCGAGCGTGCATGGAATCGAGGCCGGCAGCGCCGTTGGAGGGGTCGGCGTCGCGCTCGTGGCCGGTGAACTGCAGAGGATTGCCTTCCTGCGCGCTGCCGGGGGACCACTCCTCGCCGAACGGCCAGTAGGCGTGATAGCCGATCTTGTGGCCAGTGCCGTCGGTGATCAGGCGCGGCGTGCCGAGATGGTCGAGCGTGTAGTGCTCAGCGTCGCCGTTGGGTTTGAGCGCGGCCAGGAGGAGGCCATCGCGGTAGACGTAGTCGCGCTCGACGGACCACGCGCCGCCCTGCTGTTTGAAATCGCGCAGCACTTTGTTGTCGAGGCCGCGCAGCGTCCAATGCGTGACTCCGGTGCCGACGTCGTAGGAGAAGAGGCGCTCGTCGTCGGCGGTGTAGGCGTAGACGACGCGGGGCTGCTGGCTCCCGCCCAAGGTGATGACGCTGAGCATACCGACGGCGTCATACGCGTAGTTCCGAGCGCCGGAGGTGATCACGTTGCCCGAGGCGTCGTAGCCGGTGCCATCGAGCTGATTCGTCCGGGTATCGACGGACAACAGCACCGTCTGCCCGAGCTTGGACGTGCTGATCAGATTACCGTATGCGTCGTAGCCGAATGTCTGCGTCTGCAACGAGACCGCGTCCGGGCCGCGCACCGACGCGCTCCTGAGACGTCCCAGCTTGTCATAGACGAACGACTCGCTGCCGATGGCCTTGATGTTGCCCGCGCCGTCGTAGTCATAGGGACCGGCGGTCCAGGAGTAGGGACCGGCGTCCGTGCGAGGCTTCAGATGCTCCAGCGCCTTCACCGCCTGCGGCACGACAGCCGGCTCCTCGGCCAACAACGCGGGAGCTGCAGCGAGCAAAAAGGCGACTACAGCACGGCCCATACGGCAATTGTACGCATCAGTAATGCAACCGGATCAAGCGCGCCTTCCCCTTCTCCGGCACCACCACCACGAACAGATTGTCAAAGTCGTTGTCGCCGATCGACGGGGCGTTGGCGATGCCGAGGGCCGTCAATAGCGCCGGCACCGTGTTCGAGTGACCGACCACCAGCACGTTCTTGCCGCGGTTCTCGCGGAGGATGCGGGCGGCGAGGGCGGCGGGGGCGGAGCCGTCCTCCGTCACCGGGATGCCCAGCGGGCGGGCGGTGGAGCGGGTGCGGGTGGTGGGGGTGGAGTAGACCACCGTCACGCCGGCGTCGCGGAGGATGCGCACCAGCGACGCCGCCCGCGCGACCCCCTCGGGCGTCAGGGCGGGATCGGCCGAGCCGTCGGCCACCTTTTCGGCGTGGCGCACGGCAAAGATGACCGTCTCGGCGGCGAACAGAGGGAGGGCGAGAAAGAGCAGGAAGACGGCAAGAAGCTTTCGCATGGCCGATACCTTACACAATCCCGCCACAATCGCTGCTCCACTTTTCCCTGATCGCGCCCTCCGCTTGCCAAACGGCCATCCGATCTTGATCCCGTGGAGGAAGAAGTCATGGCTGAAGAAGCAAAGTACGAGCTCGAGAAGTGGATCGCCATCATCCTGGCTCTCCTGTTCCTGCTGCCGTTCGTCTCCCAGGCGCGGGGGCAGGAGCTGGAGCCGGTGAAGATGGCGGACGTCGATCAGGCGTCGCTCCTGATCAAAACCGCCCAGCCGGGCGTCTACCTGCAGGCGCCGGCGGTCAACACCACCGTCACCCTCAAGGCGGCGGGCATCATCGCCCGCGGCACCGTGCACCAGGTCTTCCGCAACCCGACCAGCCACTGCGTCGAGGCGGTCTACCTCTTCCCGCTGCCGGACAACGCCGCGGTCGACACCCTCATCATGCGCATCGGCGACCGGGTCATCGAAGGGCAGGTGCAGGAGCGGCAGCAGGCGAAGGAGACATACGAGCAGGCCAAGAACGCCGGCCAGCAGGCGGCGCTCGTCGAGCAGCACCGCCCGAACCTCTTCTCCGCCTCCGTGGCCAGCATCCCGGCCGGCGCGGAGACGACCATCGAGATCGGCTACCAGCAGACGCTGACCTACGACAGCGGCCGCTTCTCGATGCGATTCCCGCTGGCCATCGGTCCCCGCTACCAGGCCCACCAGACGCCGTCGCAGATGCTCCCGGCGATGCTCCACCTCCCGGCGAAGAAGGACCGCAACCCGGTCACCTTCGCCATCGACCTCGACGCCGGCCTGCCGCTGCAGGAAGTACGCAGCACGACGCATCAGGTCGAGGTCTCGCAGCTCAGCGACACGCAGTGGCACGTCACCGCGGCGCAGATCGCCTCCGACCGCGACTTCGAGCTGACCTGGACCCCGCGCCTGGGCAAGATGCCGCACGCGACTGTCTTCAGCGAGACCGTCGGCGGCAACCGCTACGCGCTGACCATGATCTTCCCGCCCGATCTGAAGCAGACGGCGAACGCCGTGCTGCCCCGCGAGGCGGTGTTCATCATCGACACCTCCGGCTCGATGGGCGGGCCGTCGATCGAGCAGGCGAAAGAAGCGCTGCTCCTCGCCCTGGGGCGCCTGCGGCCGACCGACAGCTTCAACGTCATCCAGTTCAACTCCGTCGCCGAGCCGCTCTTCCAGCAGAGCCGCGTCGCGGATGCCGCGGCGATCGGCGAGGCGAAGAAGTGGGTGAAGAACCTCGTCTCGACGGGCGGCACGGAAATGATGCCCGCGCTGCAGCTCGCTCTCGAGGCGCCGCAGAACGGCAACCTCGTGCGGCAGGTCATCTTCATGACCGACGGCCAGGTCTCGAACGAAGAGGCGCTCTTCGACTACATCCGCCAGCACCTCGGCAACAGCCGGCTGTTCACCGTCGGGATCGGCGCCGCGCCGAACTCGTTCTTCATGCGCAACGCGGCGCGCTTCGGTCGCGGCACGTTCACCAACGTCTCCGACCTCTCCGAGCTGCAGGAGCGGATGTCCGTCCTTTTCGGCAAGCTCGAGGCGCCGACGCTGCGAAACATCGACCTGCAGTTCGATGCCGCGGCCGAGGTGTGGCCGCAGCGGGTGCCCGATCTGTATGCGGGCGAGCCGCTCGTCGTGCTGGCCAGGACGCCGCTGAGCAGCGCCAAGGTCTCGGTGCGCGGCGCGGTCGGGGCGAAGACGTGGAGCGACTCGGTGTCGATCGGCGCGAACGACTCCTGGCCCGGCATCGCCAAGCTCTGGGCGCGGCAGAAGGTCGAGGCGCTCGAAGACCAGCAGTCGGAGGCCAACAAGAAGGAGATCGTCGCCCTCGCGCTGGAGCATCACCTCGTGACCTCGCAGACGAGCCTCGTGGCGGTGGACGTCACGCCGGCCGGCGTCGACCCGAAGTCGTGCACCTCCGAGCTCGTGCCGGTGAACCTGCCCGCGGGCTGGGGCGGCCTCGAACAGGGGACCCTGCCGCAGACCGGCACGTCCGCCCGCCTGATGCTCATCATCGGACTGTTCTTCCTGCTCGCCGCGGCGGTGGTGATCTTCCGATGAAACGCGCGGGCCTCATCCTCGGAGCGATCGGAATGCTCTTCGTGAGCCGCGGGGCGTACATCTTCGCCAAGGCGCAACTGGCGCAAATCCTCCTGCGCCGCGCGTGGACCCGGACCCTGGCGGGCGACCCCTACGCCCGCCCGTGGCCTTGGGCGGACACGGCGCCGATGGCGAAGCTGACGCTCCGCGGCCGCGAATTCGTCGTGCTGGAGGGGGCGAACGGACGCAACCTCGCCTTCGCCCCCTCCCACCTCGAGCACTCCGCGTTGCCCGGCGGCGACGGCAACTGCGTGGTGAGCGCGCACCGCGACACGCACTTCACGGTGCTGCAGGACGTGCGCGTCGGCGAGCGGATCGTGATGCAGCGCCGCGACGGCATCCGCTTCGCGTACGACGTCGAGGAGGCGCGCGTGGTCGACAGGCACGACGGCTGGATCGCCGCCGACCGCGGCGCGCCGGTGCTCACATTGATTACCTGCTGGCCCTTCGATGGGGTGGCGGCGGGGGGCAACGGCAGGTACGTGATCGTCGCCCGGCTGACGCGCGGGCGTCTCGCCCGCAAGCCGGCG
>DATEOX010000368.1:0-8307 GCA_035273585.1 Thermoanaerobaculia bacterium | reverse complement strand
AAGTAATAGGCGTTCCCCGCGCTGCCGGATCCGAGAGGGGCGACGATCATGGTCCGCACAAAGATAGCACTGCTGTCATCCTGAGCCCCGAAGAGGACGAAGGATCTCCTCGCAAGCGCGCGGAGATCCTTCGCCGTCTTTGCGGCTCAGGATGACACCGGGCGCGCATACAATCCCCCGCGCATGATGGAACGCTTCGTCGTCGAAGGCGGCCGCCGTCTGGAGGGGTCGATCCGCCCGGGCGGGAACAAGAACGCCGCCCTTCCCATCCTCGCCGCCTGCCTGCTCACGGATGATCCGATCGTGCTGCACAACCTGCCGGACATCCAGGACGTCCGGGTCATGCTGGAGATCCTGGAAGGGCTGGGCTCGACCGTGGAGCGGCTGGAGGCGAACGTCGTCCGCATCCAGACCAAGGGCGAGTGCTCCTCCGTCCCCGACCCGCAGCTCTCGAAGAAGATCCGCGCCTCCATCCTCCTCGCCGGCCCGCTCCTGGCCCGCTGCGGCGCGGCCTCGATCGCCAAGCCGGGCGGCGACGCCATCGGCCGGCGGCGCATCGATACGCACCTCCTCGCCCTCGAGTCCCTCGGCGCGCAGATCGAGGTCTCGGCCCACGAGTACCGGATGTCCGCCCACTCGCTCAAGGCCAGGAAGATGTTCCTCGATGAGGCCTCGGTGACGGCCACCGAGAACGCCATCATGGCCGCCGTCCTCGCCGAGGGCGATACGACCATCTACAACGCGGCGGCCGAGCCGCACGTTCAGGACCTCTGCCGCTTCCTCATCGGCCTCGGCGCGAACATCGAGGGGATCGCCACCAACTCGCTCACCATCCGCGGCGTCGACTCGCTGCACGGCGGCGAGTTCTACATTCCCAGCGACCACATCGAGGTCGGCTCGTACATCGGCCTGGCCGCGGT
Source organism: Thermoanaerobaculia bacterium (assembly GCA_035273585.1). GTDB lineage: Bacteria > Acidobacteriota > Thermoanaerobaculia > Gp7-AA8 > Gp7-AA8 > JAFAVZ01. The sequence goes on along the minus strand of DATEOX010000368.1, from coordinate 7,387 downwards.
GACCCGCAGCGAGCTGGTCGTCGAGGACGCGGTTCCGCAGCACATGTACGCCGTGCGGCACATGCTGGAGAAGCTCGGCGTAGACATCCGCGTGGAGGGGAACAACATCCGCGTGCCGCGCGACCAGGAGCTGCGCGTCCGCTACGACGTCGGTGCGGCGGTGCCGAAGATCGACGACGGGCCGTGGCCGCTGTTCCCCGCCGACCTGCTCTCCATCATGATCGTCATCGCCACCCAGGCGGAGGGGACGGCGATGATCTTCGAGAAGATGTTCGAGTCGCGCCTCTTCTTCACCGACAAGCTGATCGGGATGGGGGCGCGCATCATCCTCTGCGATCCGCACCGCGCCATCGTGGTTGGCGGCGGGAGACTGCAGGGGGCGGAAATCTCCAGCCCGGACATCCGGGCCGGTATGGCCCTCCTCCTGGCGGCGCTCTGCGCGAAAGGGGAGAGCATCATCCACAACATCCACCAGATCGACCGCGGCTACGAGCGGATCGAGGAGCGCCTCAACCCCCTCGGCGCGCGCATTCGCCGCGAAAAGGACGAATGAGGCTCCGGCTTCCGCGCGGCCGCCATCTCGACATCGCGCGCCCGCCGGCGGTCATGGGCATCCTCAACATCACGCCCGACTCGTTCTCCGACGGCGGCGTCCACTTCGACCACACGAAGGCCGTGCACGCCGCGATGCAGATGGAGGAGGACGGCGCCGCGGTGGTGGACGTTGGCGGCGAGTCGACGCGTCCCGGCTCGGCGCCGGTATCCGTGGAGCAGGAGATCGCACGCGTGGTGCCGGTGATCGCGCAGATCCGCGCGCGTTCCGAGGTCGCCATCTCCATCGACACACGCAAGGCCGCCGTCGCGCGGGCCGCGTTGGAAGCCGGCGCGGACATGATCAACGACGTCTCGGGGCTGCGCCATGATCCGTTGTTGACGGATGTGGCGCGCGAGGCGGGCGTGCCGGTGATCGTGATGCACATGCGCGGCGAGCCGGCCACGATGCAGCAGCTCGCCGTCTACGACGACGTCGTGGCGGACGTCGCGCGCGAGCTGCGCGAGCGCCTGGACGCCGCGGCCGGCCTGGAGCAGGTGCTGATCGACCCCGGCATCGGCTTCGCGAAGACGTTCGAGCACAACCTGGAGCTGCTGGCCCGCTGCAACGAGCTGACGGCGATCGCGCCGGTGGTGATCGGCGCCTCGCGCAAGGCCTTCATCGGCCACATCACCGGACGCGATGCCGGTCCGGAGCGCGCGGTCGGCTCGCTGGCCGCCGTCGCGGCGGCGCATCGCGGCGGAGCGACCATGGTCCGGGTGCACGACGTGCGGCAGACGATGGACTTTCTGCGCGTGCTGCAGGCCATCGAGGAGCGGCGCCGGGCATGAGCTGGCTCGACCGCCTCCTCACCGTGCAGTTCGGTTGGCGCGACGCGTTCGACGTCCTCGTGGTGGCGCTCATCATCTACAACATCCTGGCTCTCATCCGCGGCACCCGCGCGATGCAGATCTCCATCGGCCTGATGCTCCTCGGCTCGACGTTTTTCATCGCCCGCGCCTTCGATCTTCCCGCGCTGGAGGCCATCTCCCGCGAGATCCTCTTCTACCTGCCGTTCGCGGTGATCGTCCTCTTCCAGGCGGAGATCCGCCGCGCGCTCGCCCGGATGGGCGGCAACCCGCTGCTGGCCTTCTTCCGCCGCCGCGAGCCGCGCGTGCCGGTGGACGTGATCGTCGCCGCCTGCGAGATCCTCGCCTCGAAGCGCATCGGCGCGCTGATCGCCATCGAGGGGGCGCAGACGCTCCGGGCCTACGAGGAGAACGCCAAGCCGCTCGATGCCCTGGCCACGACCGAGCTGCTGGTCAGCATCTTCACCCCCGGCGGCCCGCTCCACGACGGCGCGGTGATCCTCCGCGGCAACCGCATCGCCGCCGCCGGCGCGTTCCTCCCGCTGACCACGTCGGAGAACCCCGGCCTGGCCCACGGCACCCGCCACCGCGCCGCCCTCGGGCTGAGCGAGGAGAGCGACGCGCTGGTGATCGTGATCTCGGAGGAGAACGGCTCGATCGCCACCGCGACCGAGGGGGTGCTGAAGGAGCATCTGGACACGGCGGCGCTGCGGCAGTTGCTGGCCTGACCTTCGGCCCCCGTCCCAGCCGCGGATTCGGATCGGGATTGCGGCGGAAGCCGCGGGTGCGGACGAGCGCCTCCAGCTTGCCGAGCAGGTTGCCGGTTTCCACGGTCACGACGTCCGCCGTGCCGTCCGAGGAGTTGTCGACGACGATTACCTCGACGCTGGGGGAGGTCTGGGCGAGCAGCGACTCGATGCAGGCCGCGATCGCCTCGCGGCGATTGCGCACCGGCACGACGATGGAGACGAGCACGAGCGCAGTCTACTTGGTCCCTCGATTTCGAGCCCTCGTCACGCGCTTGCCGGACCTTCGTCACTTGTTGCCGCGGAGGCGGAGGTCTGCACTTCTACACTGCGCCCAAGTTCCCATCGTCCCAAGGAGAAAATCATGACCCGAATCCCAGCAGCAATCTGTCTTGTCCTGCTGGCGGCCACAGCATTTGCCGCCGAGCAGAAGGAGCGTTCCCGCCCCGACGTCGCCTTCAACCGTGACACGACGGCGCAGCGCGAGGTCGCGCCGCTCCTCTTCGCCCTTCCCGAGCTGAACACGAACGACACCTCGATCCTGGAGCTCCGCGTGTTCCAGGTCAAGCATCAGCTGATCCGGCAGACGGTGGCGTTGCCCGCGCACGTGCCGGCCGGAGCGGCGGTGGACGTCCTCTTCACCCATCCCGATGAGCTCACGCGCCTGCGCACCATCGAGTCGGAGACGCCGGGCCTCCGTTTCATCGCGTTGCTCGATGGCCGCGTCATCGCCGACGAGCCGTTCGCTTCCATCGAAAAGCGCGGCAAGACGCTTTCGCTCGACGCCGCCATCGGCCAGGTGCAGGAGGTCGAAGTGCGCGCGGTGAAGAAGCCGCTGGTCAAGGCGGAGACGATCATCAAAGACCCGGAGTGCATGTCGTGGTGCGACCAGCAACTGGCGCAGTGCCTCGACTGGTGCGACCCGCGCGGCAGCGACTGCAACCTCTGCTACACCTGGTACCACGACTGCTCCGTCCCCTGCCCCGACGTCTGCGTCGAGCCGAAGAGCACCAGCACCTACAACAACGTCACGCTGGTCAGCGCCACGCCGTTCGGGAACGGCTGCTACCGGGGCGAGGTGTGGACGCACTGGTCGAATCACTACCTCGTCTCCGTCTACCAGCGGACGACGCACTGCGACAACAGCTACACCGACACCTTCCAGTACTCGTACTACCAGGACACCGACTGCTGGATCAACACGCATTCATTCTGCACCGGCGGCTACGCCTTCCTGCCGCCGAACCAGTGCTGATGCTCACTCGAAAGAAGGAGGTTCCGATGAAGAAGTTCGTGGCAGTTCTCACTCTCGTTCTGGCAACGACCGCATTCGCGCAGGAGCAGAAGGAGCGCACGCGTCCGGATGACCCGGTCGAGCGCGTACTCACGGAGCAGCGCGAAGCAGCGCCGTTGCTCTACCTCATTCCGTCCCTCGGCACGAAGGAGGCGGCGGATCTGGAGCTCCGGATACTGCAGGGCAGGCGCGAGTTGGTCAGCGAAGTGGTCAAGCTGCCGGCTGCCGTCCCGAACGGCGCCAGCGTCGACCTGCTTTACACCCATCCCGATCAGTTGAAGCGACTCCGCGCCATCGAGGCGGAGAAGCCGGGCAGCCTCCGCTTCATCAGCCGCGTGCACGGCCGCGTGCTCACCGACGCCGCATTCGCGGACATCGAGGCCGCTGGCACGGAGCTCTCCACGGAGTCCGCCATCGGTCAGGCGTGGCAGATCGTGGTGCGGCCGTCGCCGAAGATCTTCACCAAGACCGATTACAAGGAGCCGTACTGCGCGGACCACTGCGACGTGGCGCTGAACTCCTGCCTCGAGTGGTGCGACCCGCGCGGCGACTGCTCGTTCTGCTACACGCAGTACAACGACTGCTGGAGCCAGTGCCCCGACCTTCCCGATCCCTGCTACGAGCCGAAGAGCGAGAGCGACTACACAGTGACGACGCTCTATGTTGCGTACCCGGCTGGATCCACCTGCTACATCTGGCACTGGACGGACTGGTACAAGCAGTACCAGCACGCCACGTATCACCGCGTCGTGCACTGCGACAACAGCTACACCGACACGTACACCGGCTCGACCTACACCTCCGGCTACTGCTGGGTGAACGACCACACGTCCTGCTCACCGTCCCTCTGCTGCGGGCCGCCAACTCCGCAGTGCTAATGCAGCCGGATCCCCGTCGCCCCGCCGGTGCCGTACACGAAGCGTGTTCGGCACCGGCTATGAGATCACTGCGACGCCCAGGGGCCGACGTCCACCTCTACCCGGCGGCGCTGCGGCAGTTGCTGGCGTAGGACCTTCGTCCCTCGATTCCGCCGCCTCGTCACGCGCCCGCCTGCCGTCCGTCACTTGTTGCCGCGGAGGCATGGATCGGCCCTCCTACACTGCGCCGGATCGAGAAAGGAAGGCTATCCATGACCCGACGCATCGCCATGCTTTGTACCGCGCTCCTCTTCGCCGCCGCCGTTTTCGGCGCGGAACAGAAGGAGCGCACCCGCCCCGACCAGCCGTTTACCCGCGAGGCCGCGAAACAGCGCGAAGCGGCGCCGCTGCTCTACGCGCTCCCGACGCTGCGCACGAACGACATCTCCATCCTCGAGCTGCGCGTCCTCCAGGGCAAGGTCCAACTGATCCGGGAGAGGGTGATGCTGCCGGCGGAGGTGCCGGACGGCGCGGCGGTGGACGTCCTCTTCACCCATCCGGACGAGCTCAGACGGCTGCGGGCCATCGAGACGGAGACGCCGGGCAAGCTGCGCTTCATCGCCCTCATCGACGGTCGCGTCGTGACCGACGAGCCGTTCGCGTCCATCGAGGCGCAGGGCAGGACGCTGTCCCTCGATGCCGCGATCGGCGAGGTGCAGGAGATCGAGTCGCGACCCACGCCGAAGCCGCGCGTCCGTTCGACCGACAAGGATCCGGCGTGCGTCGAGCACTGCGACTGGGCGCTGAGCTCCTGCCTGGAGTGGTGCGACCCGCGCGGCGACTGCTCGTTCTGCTACACCCAATACGACGACTGCGCGAGCCCGTGCCCCGACCTCCCCGTGCCGTGCACGGAGCCGAAGAGCACGAGCACGTACAGCACCACCACGTACGACAGCGGGTACCCGTACGGCACCGGCTGCTTCGTCGGGAAACAGTGGACTCACTGGGCGAACCGTTTCCTCGTCTCGGACTACACCCGGACGGAGCATTGCGACGGCAGCTACACGGACTCGTTCAACGGTTCGCACTACATCTACAACGACTGCTGGGTCAACGACGGTTACTTCTGCTACGGCGGCTTCTCGGCGCCGCCGGGCAATCGCTGCTAGTGGAGCGTTGAGCAACGTCGCGGCCGGCCCCCACGAGGGCCGGCCGCGTCTTCGGAAACGGGATCAGGCGCCGCCGCGGTTCGCGCTGCGGTTCATGTCGATGAGCGCCTTCGGGTCGTAGTCGGCATCCGGCGCGTCGCACGGATCGCACTTGCCGCCCTTCGGCTTGTCGCAGTTTTCGACGATGATCTTCTTCTCCTTCTGCAGATCGCCGATCTTCGGCGGCTTCTTGCTCATGTCGCACGGCTCCTGCTCCTCGGAGAAGTTGCACTGGTTCTTCGGGACTCGCGGCTCGGGCGGGCAGAGGACGAACGGCGCGATCTTGCCGTCGACGACCGACCCCATCTCGAGCAGTTGCTCGATGACCATGCGCCCGACGACCCGGCCGAGCTTCATTCCCGCCTCGTGGTCGCTGCGCCAGTGGATGCCCGCCCAGAGGCGGCCCATCCCGATGTTGTCCGCCATGTTGTCCAGCTCGTCCTTCAGGGTGGTGTTCTCCATCGAGCCGAGCCGCTCGTCCCACGGCAGCGCGCGCGGCGTCTTCTGGTTGCCGAAAAAGTACGACAGGATCTCGCTCGCCGCGCCGGAGTAGGTGCTGTGGCCCGAGGGATAGGCCGGATGGCGGGGCGTGCCGGAGAGGTTCGGGCCGCACTCTTTCCCCTGCGCCGGCCGACCGTCGGGACAGAGGTTGTAGGCGGGATTGAGCTCGTCCGGACAGTCGAACAGGACACGCAGCTTGTCCTTCGCCGGCCCGTACTCGATCGGCCGCTGCCGGAACGAAGTGTTCGACCGCGGGCTGAGCCACTTGTAGTACCACGCCGCCTGGAGCGCGCTGGCGATGGCCACGTCCAGCGCCGCCCAGACCAGCGCCTGGCGCGGCGGCGACCAGTGGCGCATGCCGATGAGGTAGTTGAGGGCATTGCGGTGGTACAGCCCGGGCGTCTCGCTCTCCACCGCGCGCGCCATCCCCCGGCCGGTGCGGATGATCTGCTCGCCCGGCATCCGCTGCACGAGCGGCGCGCCGATGGGCGGCGGAAGGTTGAGCAGGCGGCTGATGGGACGGCGGCAGTCGTAGGCCTTCGGCAGCTTCTTCGGCTCCGGGCCACAGATGCTCGGCGCTTCCTTGCACGGCTTGGTGTTCACCAGCGCGCACGGATCGTCCCGCCGCCGTGCGAGATCGAGCAGCTCCTGCAGCTCCCGGTCGACCTGGCTCTCCTCCCATGGAGGGAAGAAGTCGGTGCTGTTCGGATCGTCGGTTCGTTGCAGCAGTTTCTCGAGCGGAACGATGCACAGCTTGGGACAGAAACCCCAGTAGCTCGCATCCGGTTGTACCTGTGGTCCTTTCAGTGCGTAAGAGGCCATGAGCGTCTCCTTATGACGGTGAGACGCCCCTATTTCTCTAATTCACCGGACTCTGCCGCGAATATTTTGGCGGTCAGCGCAGCGCGATTCCCGTCGCCCAGGGGACGACGAAGAAGATGAGCAGGGTGATGATCAGCGCCGCGGCGATGTCCAGCAGCAGGCCGCTGCGGGCCATGGCCCGCGTGCGCACGTAGCCGGTGGCGTAGACGATCGTGTTCGGCGCCGTCGCCACCGGCAGCATGAAGCCGGATGACGCCGCGAGCACCGCAGGGATCATCAGAAAGTATGGATGAGCGCCGATGGAGACGGCGAGGGCGGCGGCGATGGGCATCATCGCCGTCGCCGTCGCCACGTTGGAGGCGACCTCCGACAGCAGCGTCACCACGACGCAGACGGCGAGGATCATCAGCACCGGCGGCCACTTCCCGACGAACGACAGCTCGGCCCCCGCCCACTTGGAGAAGCCGCTCGTCTCCAGCGCCTCGGCCAGGGCGAAGCCGCCGCCGAACAGGATCAGCACATCCCAGGGGATGCGCTTGAACTCCTCCCACTCCAGTC
>DATEOX010000367.1:0-3262 GCA_035273585.1 Thermoanaerobaculia bacterium | reverse complement strand
TCGAGGAAGTGGCGCGCCAGATCGCCCAGCACATGAACGGCCCTAAGCTGGTCATCACAAAATCCACCGTGCCGATCGGCACCGGCCGCATGATCGAGCGGATCATCGCCGAGTCGGGCAACGGGCACAAAGCGTCCGTCGTCTCCAACCCCGAGTTCCTCCGCGAGGGCTCGGCCATCGAGGACTTCATGAAGCCGGACCGCGTCGTCATCGGCGCCTCCGACGCCGAGTCGGCGGACCTGATGAAGGAGATCTACGCGCCGCTGCACTCGCTGGAGATCCCCTTCGTGGTCACGAACGTCGAGTCGTCGGAGCTGATCAAATACGCGGCGAACGGCTTCCTGGCCACGAAGATCACCTTCATCAACGAGATCGCCGTCGTCTGCGAGAAGGTCGGCGCGAACGTGCAGGACGTGGCCATCGGCATGGGCCTCGACTCCCGTATCGGCCCGAAGTTCCTCCAGGCCGGCCCCGGCTTCGGCGGCTCCTGCTTCCCCAAGGACACCTCGGCCATGGCCGACATCTCCCGCCGCCACGGCTACGAGTTCCAGATCATGGAGGCGGTGCTCCGCGTCAACGACGACATCAAGGAGCGGATGGTGGTGAAGATCGTCGACGCCCTCGGCGGGGAGGTCGGCGGCAAGACGGTCGCCGTCCTCGGGCTGGCCTTCAAGCCGGAGACGGACGACATGCGCGACTCGCCCACCATCCCCATCATCAAGGGCCTGCAGGCGCAAGGGGCGAAGGTCCGCGCCTACGACCCGCAGGCGATGGAGAACTCGAAGGCCATCTTCGAGGGGATCGAGTACTGCGACGACGCCTACGAGACCGCCGACGGCGCCGACGCGCTGGTCATCGCCACGGAGTGGAACGCGTTCCGCGCCCTCAACCTGGAGCGCATCCGCAAGGCGCTGCGCCGGCCGATCGTGGTCGATCTGCGCAACGTGTACGAGCCGCACCGGATGAAGAGCGAGGGCTTCGAGTACTACTCCGTCGGCCGCGCCTTCGACGGCCGCAGGAAGGGACTGTAGTGGCCCGCGTGCTGATCACCGGTGGCGCCGGCTTCCTCGGCTCGCACCTCTGCGAGCTCTTCCTCGCCCGCGGCCACGAAGTGATCTGCATGGACAACTTCATCACCGGCAATCCGGCGAACGTCCAGCATCTCTTCGGCCGCGACGGCTTCTCGTTCGTCAAGTACGACGTCACGAACTACATCCATGTCGAGGGACCGCTCGACTACGTCCTGCACTTCGCCTCGCCGGCCAGCCCGATCGACTACCTGGAGAAGCCGATCCAGACGCTGAAGGTCGGCTCTCTTGGCACGCACAAGACCCTCGGCCTGGCCAAGGACAAGAAGGCGCGCTACCTGCTCGCCTCGACCTCCGAGACGTACGGCGACCCGCTCGTCCATCCCCAGAAGGAGGATTACTGGGGCAACGTGAACCCGGTCGGCCCGCGCGGCGTGTACGACGAGGCCAAGCGCTTCGCCGAGGCGATGACCATGGCCTATCACCGCTTCCATGGCATCCCGACGCGCATCGTGCGCATCTTCAACACGTACGGCGAGCGGATGCGCATCAACGACGGGCGGGTGGTGCCGGCGTTCATCGCTCAGGCGCTGCGCAACGAGCCGCTCACGGTGTTCGGCGACGGCTCGCAGACGCGCTCCTTCTGCTACGTCTCGGATCTGATCGAGGGCATCTACCGGCTGCTGATGTCGGATGAGGTGCTGCCGACGAACATCGGCAACCCGAACGAGATGACCGTCCTGCAGTTCGCCGAGGAGATCAAGCGCCTGACCGGCACGAGCGCTCCGATCGAGTTCCGTCCGCTGCCGGAAGACGACCCGAAGATCCGCCGCCCCGACATCACCAAGGCCCGCACGCTCCTCGGGTGGGAGCCGCGCGTGCCGCTGGCCGAGGGGCTGGCGCGCACCATCGACTATTTCCGCTCCGTGGTGGGATGAAGGATGAATGATGAATGATGAATGATGAGCCGTCCGGATACGGCTTTTGTTCATCATTCATCCTTCAGCATTCATCATTCCAGGCGCGCGCGTACAATCGGCGCATGAAGCGCATTCTTCTCTCCTTCGTCGCCGGCTTCCTCGCCACATTGATCTTCCATCAGCTCGCGCTGTTCGCCCTGCATGCGGCGGGCATCACTCCGCGCGCGCCGTTCAACATGGATCCGACAAAGCCCTTCGGCGTGCCGAGCGTGGTCTCGCTCGCGTTCTGGGGCGGGGTGTGGGGGATCATCATGATCCCGGCCATCGCCCGGCTGCGCGGCGCCTCGTACTACCTCGCGGCGGCGGTGTTCGGCGCGGTGCTGCCGACGCTCGTCGCGGCGTTCGTCGTCGCGCCGATCAAGGGCGTGAAGATGCCGATGACGGGGACGAACGTGGCCACGGGACTCATCGTGAACGCGGCGTGGGGACTGGGGACGGCGCTGATCTACCGCCTGTCAGCGCGTTCCGTGTCATCCTGAGCCGCGAAGACGGCGAAGGATCTCCCGGCAAGCGCGAGGAGATCCTTCGCTGTCTTCGCAGCTCAGGATGACGCCTCAGCGCACGATCGTCTCTTCGCGCCTGGGCCCGGTGGAGATGATCGAGGCCTTCGCCTCGGTCTCGTCCTCCATGAAGCGGATGTAATCCTTCGCTTCGGTCGGAAGGTCGTCGTAGGACGTGATGCCAACAGTCGACCGCTTCCAGCCCTTGAACGTGCGGTAGACCGGCTTGTAATCGTGATGCGCGACGGCGAAGGCGGGGAAGGTCTTCCAGCGCTCGTCGCGGACGTTGTACTCGACGCAGACCTGGATCTCGTCGAACTCGTCGAGGACGTCGAGCTTGGTGAGGGCGATGGTGTCGATGCCGCTCAGCATCGCGGCCGTGCGCACGACCGGCAGGTCGAGCCAGCCGGTGCGGCGGGGGCGGCCGGTGACGGTGCCGAACTCGTTGCCCCGGCGGCGGAGGTGCTCCCCCTGCTCGTCATTCAGCTCCGTCGGGAAGGCGCCGCCGCCGACGCGCGTGGTGTAGGCCTTGGCCACGCCGATCACCTCGTGGATGTGCTTCGGCGCGACGCCCAGGCCGGTGCAGACGCCGCCCACGACCGTGTTCGAGGAGGTGACGAACGGGTAGGTGCTGACATGGCGGCGATCAACTTCGAAAGTCTGCGACCCGGTCGGAGCCGGGCGTTGCACGAGCTCTTCAAATCGCCTTCTTTCGCGGCCTGCGGAGTTAGCTGTCGGGCTCGCGCTCGTCTTT
>DATEOX010000366.1:0-6392 GCA_035273585.1 Thermoanaerobaculia bacterium | reverse complement strand
CGCCCCTCGCACAGCTCCAGGATGGCCCGTCCGACGCCGCGCCGCGCGTATGCCGGCCGCACGAACATGGCTCTTATGTGCGCCGGTTCGCGCTCGGGATCGAGCAGCTCGTCATCGCCCGGCGCCGACGCGCTTCCGCTGTACGGCTTGCGCCGCCGGCTCCAGCCGCCGCACCCGGCCACCTCTCCATCCATGACCGCGACAAAGTACGTCCCGTCGTCGATGAGCTGCCCATCCGGCTGCCCGACGTAGGCGACCGCGCTCGCCACCTGCTGCTCCGTGTACACCTCGCGCCCGAACTCGCGCAGCGACTCGCCCATCACCACGGCGATGGCGCGCGCGTCGTCGCGGGTGGCGGGGCGGAGGGAGACTTCGGACATCGCTTCGGTCTATTGTGCACACATGTCGTGGGTCGTCAGGGCCGCCATCGCGATCGTCGCCTTTCTGCACATCATCTTCTTCGTGCTCGAGTCTTTCTTCTGGACGAAGCCCCTCGGCCGCCGCGTCTTCGGGCTGCCGAGGGAGGTGGCGGAGAGCTCCGCGTCGCTGGCGCTCAATCAGGGCCTTTACAACGCGTTCCTTGCCGCGGGGCTGATCTGGAGCCTGTGGCCGGGCCCGTGCGCGTTCGGCCTCCGCGTCTTCTTCCTGTCGTGCGTGGTGATCGCCGGCATCGTGGGCGGCATCACGGCGAAGCGCTCCATCCTGTACATCCAGGCGCTGCCGGGGGCGATCGCGCTGCTGCTCGTGCTGTTCACGCAACGATGACCGACCGGGAGATCATCAGCAGCCGCCTTCTCGACGCGCCGCGCGAGCGCGTCTTCGCCGCGTTCCGCGACCCGGCGGTGCTGGCGCGGTGGTGGGGGCCGAAGGGATTCACGAACACCTTTCACGAATTCGATTTCCGGCCCGGTGGCGCGTGGCGGTTCGTGATGCACGGCCCGAACGGCGGCAACTACGACAACGGGAGCGTGTTCGAGGAGATCGTGCCGCCGGAACGGATCGTCTTCCAGCACGTCTCTCCGCCGCGGTTTCAGATGACGATCACGCTCGGCGACGAGGGCGGCAAAACGCGCATCACCTTCCGCATGCTCTTCGACACGCCCGAGGAGTGCGCCAGGATCCGGACGTTCGCCCCGGAGGCGAACGAGCAGAACTTCGATCGCCTGGAAGCCGCGCTGTCATCCTGAGCCGCGAAGACGGCGAAGGATCTCCCGGTGCTTGCGAGGAGATCCTTCGGCGTCTGTGCGCCTCAGGATGACACGGCGCCTGACACCAGCTCCGCCGCCTTGTGCGCGCAGCCCCAGGAGAGGGTGAAGCCGGAGCCGCCGTGGCCGTAGTTGTGGACGACCGTTCGACCGTCGCGCAGAGTCGCCGCCTCCAGGCGGACGCCGGCCGCGCGATAAGGACGCAGGCCGACGCGCGACTCGCGCAATCTCTGCGGTGAGCCGAGGACGCGAGTGCATTCGTCGATGATGTTCGTGGTGATGGCCTCGTCGATGGCCGTCCGCTCGCTGGCCTCGTTGATGCCGCCGAGGATGCAGTCGTTCGCGCGGGGGATGACGTAGGTCAGCGGGTCGTCGTCGCAGACGAGGGCGTACGGCAGGTCGATCGGCTCCACGACAGCGACCTGGCCGCGATGCGCTTCCAGGCCCGGATCGGGGACGAGGGCGCGGGCGCCGTAGCCGGTGCAGTTCACCACGACGGGACAGCGCGGGTCGGCATCCTCGAGGCGGTCGAGCGTCGCCTCGTGCAGCGAGCCGCCGAGGTCGAGGAGGCGGCGGCGGAGCCAGGGGAGATAGAGCGGCGTGTCCATCAGCGGGGCGGTGATCGAGAAGCCGCTCCGGTAGGGCGGGCGTGCGGGGAGCGTCCGGTAGCCGATGGCCGCCGCCCACGCCGGAACGGCGATGCCGTCGCTGCGCGAGAAGGTGCGCAGCTCGAGGAGCGAGACGCCGGCGTTCTCCTCCCTGTGGAGAGCGAGCAGGCGGCCGTAGGTGATGAGCGACCACCAGGTGACGAGCTCCGCCGGCTCGGCCTCGTACGGATACCAGATCGCCGCCGCGGCTCCGGAGGTGGCCTGTTCCGCGGGAAGCGCGGCGAATACGCGCGGCGCGAAGCCGCGCTCCGCGAGCGTGACGGCGGTGGTCAATCCGGAGACGCCGGCGCCGACGACCGCGACCGAAACAGACATCAGCTACCCATGGTAGAGAAACGTCGGCTTGGGGGAAACCGCTGTCATCCTGAGTCGCGAAGACGACGAAGGATCTCCTCGCAAGATCGCTGGAGATCCTTCGCCCTCTTCGGGGCTCAGGATGACATCCACCTCGATCACGCATGTGTCGGCCGGGGCACGGAAGGAGAAGGCGAGGCAGCGGCCGTGGCAGGCGCCGCATCGGAAGAAGCGGCCGTGGGCGGAGCTGCGGGCGGCCAGCTCCTTCTCCTTTCTCAACGGCGCCTCGCTGCCGGAGGACCTCGTCCACTTCGCCGCACAGCGCGACGTACCGGCCATGGCCCTCGTCGACACGAACGGCATCTACGGCGCGCCGCGCTTCTACTCCGCGGCCAAGAAGGCGGGCGTCAAGGCGCTGGTCGGCGCGGAGCTGATTCTCGAAGATCGGCCGCCTGGCCTGCGCGAGGCGGAGAGCGGTGGGGAGGAGCGGGTCACGCTGCTCGTCGGCAACCGCGCCGGCTACAAGAATCTCTGCCGGCTGATCACCGCCGGCGCGGCGAACCGTCCGAAGGGCCAGGCGCGCTACACCTGGGAGCAGATCGAGCAGCACGCCGCCGGGCTGCACTGCCTCACCCGCGCGGACGATGCCACGATCGACCGTATTGCCGGCATCTTCCCCGGCAGGACGCACCTCGAGCTGCAACGACATCGCATCAGAGAGGAGGAGCATCAGAACATCCGCCTCACCGCCCTCGCCCGGCGGCTCCGTCTACCCCTGGTAGCGACGAACGGCGTCCGCTATGCCCGGGCCGAGGATAAGGAGCTGCACGATGTATTGACGTGCATCCGCGAGGGGGTGCATGTGGACAGCGCCGGCCGGCTGCTGGGCATCAACCGCGAGCGGTACATCAAGAGTCCGGAGGAGATGTGCGCCCTCTTCGCCGACCTGCCGGAGGCGATCGACGGCGCGTGGGAGCTGGCCAACACCCTCGACTTCACCCTGGCCGACCTCGGCTATCAATTCCCGGACTATCCGCTGCCTCCGGGCGAGACGAGCAACTCCTTCCTGCGCAAGATCACCTGGAACGGCGCGACGGCGCGCTTCCGGCCTCTGACCGGCAAGGCGCAGGCGCAGCTCGAGAAAGAGCTGAACATGATCGAGAAGCTCGACCTGGCCGGCTACTTCCTCATCGTCTGGGACATCGTCCGCTTCTGCAACCGGGAGCGGATCCTCGTACAGGGGCGCGGCTCGGCCGCGAACAGCGCCGTCTGCTACGCGCTGGGGATCACGGCCGTCGATCCGGTGAAGATGGAGCTGCTCTTCGAGCGATTCCTGTCCGAGGAGCGCGGCGAGTGGCCGGACATCGACCTCGACCTGCCCAGCGGCGACCAGCGCGAGAAGGCCATCCAGCATGTCTACAAGACGTACGGCGCGCACGGCGCGGCCATGACGGCGAACGTCATCACCTACCGCGACCGCTCCGCCGCGCGCGAGGTGGGGAAGGCGCTGGGCTTCTCGCTGGAGCAGGCGGACAAGCTGTCGAAATGCGTCAGTACCTGGAACTTCGGGGAAATCCGCGATCTCGGTGTCACCCTGAGCCGCGAAGACGGTGAAGGGTCTCCGGGCAAGATCGGTGGGGATCCTGCGCTGTCTGCGCAGCTCAGGATGACACCGTTGGCCGCGGCGCTGGGCCAGGCCGGCTTCGACCCCGCCGACCTCCGCGTGCAGCACTTCATGCGCCTCTATCTTCGCATCCAGAACCTCCCCCGCCACCTCGGGCAGCACTCGGGCGGGATGGTCATGGCCAAGGGGCGCCTGGACGAGGTCGTGCCGCTCGAGCCGGCCTCGATGCCCGGCCGCGTCGTCATCCAGTGGGACAAGGACGACTGCGCCGATCTGGGCATCATCAAAGTCGACCTCCTCGGGCTGGGGATGCTCTCCGCGATCGAGCAGATGATCCCCACCATCGCGCGGCACGAGAACATCGAGGTCGACCTGGCCCATCTGCCGGAGGACGACCCGCTCGTCTACAGGATGCTCAACGAGGCGGACACCATCGGCATGTTCCAGGTGGAGAGCCGCGCGCAGATGGCCAGCCTGCCGCGCCACGCGCCGAAGAAGTTCTACGACATCGTCGTACAGGTGGCCATCATCCGCCCCGGGCCGATCGTGGGCGGGATGATCAAGCCGTTCTTCGACCGCCGCCAGGGTCGCGCGCCGGTCGAATATCCGCACCCCTGCCTCGAGCCGATCCTCAAGCGCACCCTCGGCGTGCCGCTCTTCCAGGAGCAACTCCTGCGCATCGCCATGGTCGCAGCCGGATTCACCGGCGGCGAGGCGGAGGAGCTGCGCCGCGCGATGGGCTTCAAGCGCTCCATGGAGCGGATGGTGGACATCGAGCGGCGGCTGCGCGCCGGCATGACCGAGCGCGGCATCGACGTCCCGGCGCAGGACCAGATCGTGAAGTCGATCACGTCGTTCGCGCTCTACGGCTTCCCGGAGTCGCACGCGGCGAGCTTCGCCCTCATCGCCTACGCCAGCGCCTACCTCAAGGCACATCATCCGGCCGCGTTTTACATGGCCCTGCTCAACGCCTGGCCGATGGGCTTCTATCACCCCGCGACATTGATCAAGGATGCGCAGCGCCACGGCGTCAAGGTGCTGCCCATCGATGTGAACCGCTCGGGCTGGGCCTGCCGCTGGGAGGAGGGCGGCGTCCGCCTCGGCTTGCGCTTCGTGAAGGGCCTCCACGCGACGATCGGGCACGCGATCGAGGCCGCCGCGCCGTTCGTCTCGGCGGACGATGTCGCCCGCCGGGCGCGCGTCCGCGACGACCAGCTCACGAAGCTCGCCTACGCCGGCGCGCTGGCCCCCTTCGGTCTCACCCGCCGGGCCGCGCTCTGGCAGGCATCGCAAGCGGCGAAGCCCGCCGGCGAGCTGTTCGAATCGACGCGCGCCGCCGATTCTTCATCGCCGCTGCCCGAGATGTCCCGCGGTGAGGAGACGCTGGCCGACTACATGTCGATGGAGCTGACCACCGGCCCGCATCTTGTGGAGCACCTGCGCGGAGAGCTCGACCGCAACGGCATCGTCTCCGCGCTCGACCTCAAGCGCGTCCCCGCCGGCCGCCGCGTGCAGACCGCCGGCGCGATCATCGTCCGCCAGCGCCCCGGCACGGCGAAGGGCTTCGTCTTCCTCACCCTGGAGGATGAGACCGGCCTCTCGCAGGCCATCGTCAGCCCCACCCTCTTCGCCGAATACCGCTCCATGATCCTCGGCTCCCCGGGCCTGGTCGTCGAAGGAATCATGCAAAGCGCCGACGGCCAGTGCACGGTCAAGGCGGAGAAGTTCTGGCCGCTACACGGATTGCGGGAGGTGCCGAGCCACGACTTTCATTAGGAGCTCAAGAGAGCTGCGCACCGCATCGTTCGGCGATGCGCCGTGCGAGCGCCAGGAAATCCTCATACGCATTCCTCGCCGCTTCCACATGCGCGCCGATGGCACCATCCGCCGGCTTGAGGAAAAACACCGGCTTCCGCGCTTCCATCGCCATCGGCATCAGGCTCCGGTAGTGCTTGAGCATCGCGAGGCAATACGGGTCTTGCGCAGCAGTCGGTGCCGGCGTGCCGTCTTCATCCAGCACCGCCTCCCGATACACCTCCGGAAACCGATCGATCCATCGCTGGTACGCCTTCGGCGGCCGGTTTTCGCGCATGCCGTGCTGCATGACGACATACCCGAGAGACTCAATCCGGCCCTGGGGAAGCTCGAGTTGCGGATCCGGGCTTTTCGGGATCAACTCAGTCCAGTTCTTCCGCCATATCCGAAGCGACGGTCCTAGATTACGGAGTCCCTGCAGCGAAAAGAGATCGGGCCCAAGCGGGATCGCGACGTATTCACTGGCGATGAGCGCCGCTCGATTGATTGCGCCGAGATTGGGGCCGATATCGATCAGCACCCATGTTGCGCCGAACGCCTTCGCCGCATCCTGCACAGCGCGATGAAATGCAGTCATCGTGCGAAACGCCGACTCATCGCTGTTATGGCACCGCGGCCAGGCGTCGGAAAGCTTGTCCTCGAACGTGGAGAGCGCCAGGTCGCCAACGATGAGTCCCAGCCGAGGCGCCACCACTTCTATATGCGGGGTCAGGACATCGCCGATGCCGCGGATGATCGGGCGCAAGGCGCCAAAAATCGTGTTCGGATGTTCCCCCGACGGCCACA
>DATEOX010000365.1:0-4263 GCA_035273585.1 Thermoanaerobaculia bacterium | reverse complement strand
GGCGTGGAAGGCAAGCTCGGCGGCCAGGCCAACGTCCCCGGCGCGGCCGGCACGTGGAAGGACCTCACCGACAACGTCAACCAGCTCGCGGCGAACCTCACCACCCAGGTGCGCGCCATCGCGGACGTGGCCACGGCCGTGACGAAGGGCGACCTGACGCGCAACATCACGGTCCAGGCGGAAGGGGAGGTCGCCGCCCTCAAGGACAACATCAACGAGATGATCCGCAACCTGCGCGAGACCACCTCGCGCAACGCGGAGCAGGACTGGCTGAAGACGAACCTGGCCAAGTTCACCCGCATGATGCAGGGCCAGAAGAACCTGACCACCGTCTCGCAGATGATCCTCAGCGAGCTGGCCCCGGTCGTCGGCGCCAAGCACGGCGTCTTCTACGTGATGGACACCGGCAACAACTCCGCGGCCGAGCCGGTGCTCCGCCTCACGGCCACGTACGCGTACCGCGAGCGGAAGCACCTGAACAAGGAGTTCCACGTCGGCGAGGGCCTCGTCGGGCAGGCGGCGTTCGAGAAGCAGCGCATCCTCCTCACCAACGCGCCGGACGACTACATCACGATCAACTCCGGCCTCGGCGAAGCGAAGCCGATGCAGATCGTGGTGCTGCCCATCGTCTTCGAGGGCTCGGTGCTCGCGGTAATGGAGCTGGCCGCGTTCACGACTTACACGGAGACCTATCTCTCGCTGCTCGACCAGCTCACCGAATCGATCGGCGTGGTGCTCAACACCATCCAGGCGAACATGCGCACGGAGGAGCTGCTGGCGCAGTCGCAGTCGCTCGCCGAGGAGCTGCAGGCGCAGCAGGAAGAGCTGACCGAGACGAACAAGCGCCTCGAGCAGCAGGCCAAGTCGCTACAGGCGTCGGAGGAGCTGCTCAAGCAGCAGCAGGAAGAGCTGCAGCAGTCGAACGAGGAGCTGGAAGAGAAGGCCCGCCTGCTCCAGTCGCAGAACGCGGAGGTGGAGCGGAAAAACACCGAAGTCGAGGAGGCCAAGGGACAGCTCGAGGAGAAGGCGCGGCAGCTCGCCCTGACCTCGAAGTACAAGAGCGAGTTCCTGGCGAACATGTCCCACGAGCTGCGCACGCCGCTCAACTCGCTGCTCATCCTGGCCAAGCTGCTCGCCGACAACCCGGAAGGCAACCTGCAGGAGAAGCAGGTGGAGTTCGCGAAGACGATCCACTCCTCCGGGCAGGACCTGCTCACCCTCATCAACGACATCCTCGATCTGTCCAAGATCGAGAGCGGCATGATGACGGTGTCGCTGAGCGACTTCTCCTTCAAGGAGCTGAACGAGCTGATGGAGCGGACGTTCCGCCAGATGGCGAACGACAAGCACCTCGAGTTCCACGTCGACCTGTCGCACAACCTGCCGCAGGGCATCCACACCGATCCGACCCGCCTGCAGCAGGTGCTCAAGAACCTGCTCGGCAACGCTTTCAAGTTCACGGAGCGGGGCGGCGTGACGCTCAGCATCGAAACGGCGACGGGCGGCTGGACGCACGGCCACGACATGCTCGACCGCGCGCCGAAGGTCATCGCCTTCCGCGTCACGGACACCGGCATCGGCATCCCCGAGGAGAAGCAGCGGCTGATCTTCGAGGCCTTCCAGCAGGCCGACGCCTCGACCACGCGCAGGTTCGGCGGCACCGGCCTGGGGCTGTCCATCAGCCGGGAGATCGCCCGCCTGCTGGGCGGCGAGATCCAGGTGCACAGCCAGGCCGGCATCGGCTCGACGTTCACCCTCTACCTGCCCCAGAGCTACATCGCGCCGGGGCGGCGCGAGAACGGGCTGAACGCCATCGTGACCGAGGCCCGGGCCAGCCGGCCCGCGCCGGTCGTGCAGGAGGAGCAGCCGGCAGAGGAGACCGAGTCTGTCGAGGAGCCGGGGCTGGTCATCGTCGAGGAGCAGATCCCCGACGACCGGGACGCCATCACGCAGGGCTGGAGATGGCGCGGGAGAAGGGCTTCAAGGGCATCGTGGCCACGCGCGGCGAATCCGCCATCAGCGCGGCCAAGCGCTACCACCCCGACGCCATCACGCTCGACATCCAGCTCCCGGACATGGAAGGGTGGACGGTCCTCGACCGCCTCAAGCACGAGAAGGCCACCCGCCACATCCCGGTGCACATCATCTCCGCCGACGAGGAGTCGGGCCGCGGCTTGCGCCTGGGCGCGTTCGCGCAGGTGCAGAAGCCGGTGACGAAGGACGCGCTCGACGAGGCGTTCGCCAAGATCAAGGGCTTCGTGGAGCGGCCGAACAAGTCCCTCCTGGTGATCGAGGACAACGAGCAGCAGCGCACCGCGATCATGGAGCTGATCGGCGGCGAGGGCGACGTCGAGATCACCTCGGCCTCCTCGGGCGAGGAGGCGCTGAACATGCTCCGCGAGCGCCACTTCGACTGCATGGTGCTCGACCTCGGCTTGCCGGACATGAACGGCTTCGAGTTCATCAACCGTCTGAAGAACGAGCTGAACATCCATGACGTGCCGATCGTGGTCTACACCGGCCGCGAGCTGACCCGGAAGGAGGAGACGGAGCTCAAGCGGATGGCCGAGGCCATCATCATCAAGGACGTCCGCTCGCCGGAGCGGCTGCTCGACGAGACCGCGCTCTTCCTGCACCGCGTCGAGGCCAACCTGCCGGCCAACAAGCGGCAGATCCTCGAGCAGCTCCACGAGTCCGACCCGGTGCTGGCCGGCAAGACGGCGCTCGTCGTGGACGACGACATGCGCAACATCTACGCGCTGACGTCGCTCCTCGAGCGGCACAAGATGAAAGTGCTGTACGCCGAGAGCGGCGCGGAAGGCATCGACCAGCTCCAGGAGCACAAGGACCAGATCGACGTGGTGCTGATGGACGTGATGATGCCGGAGATGGATGGCTACGAGGCGATGCGCCGCGTCCGGGGCATGGAGGAGTTCCGCAACCTGCCGATGATCGCCCTCACGGCGAAAGCGATGAAGGGCGACCGCGAGAAGTGCATGGAAGCGGGGGCCAGCGACTACATCACGAAACCGATCGATGCGCAGCAGCTCGTGTCGTTGCTGCGGGTGTGGTTGTACCGGTAGGGCCCCTCACCCCAGCCCTCTCCCCGCGCGGCGGGGAGAGGGCTGAAGGCGAGCCGGCCCTACATTTTCAGCACGTCGTCGGCGATGGCGCGGATCTCTTCCTCGTCGTGCGTGACGTACAGCATCGGCACGCGCAGCTCGTCGCGGATGCGGATGAGGAACGCGGCGATGCGGTCGCGCAGCGGGCGGTCGAGGCCGGCCAGCGGCTCATCGAGGAGCAGCAGCTTCGGCGAGGCGAGCAGCGCCCGGGCCAGCGCGACGCGCTTCTGCTCGCCGCCGGAGAGCTTCGTCACGCTGCGCTGCATCAGGTGCCCGATCTCCAGCGCGTCGAGCACGCGCTGCTCGTCCACCGCCTCCTTCACGCCGTAGCGGATGTTGCGCGCGACCGAGAGGTGCGGGAAGAGCGCGTTCTCCTGCGGTACGTAACCGATGTTCCGCTCTCGCGCCGGCACGCCGGTGAGGTCGCGGCCGTCGAGGATCACGCGGCCCGCTGACCGGCGCAGGCCGGCGATCACGTCGAGGAGCGAGGTCTTGCCCGAGCCCGACGGTCCGAAGAGGGCCGTGACGCGCGCGGTGATCGCGGCGTCGACGGCCAGCTCGAAGTGCGCCAGTGGGAGCCGGATCCGCTCCAGCCTCAGCTCCACGGGTTCCTCCTCTTGAGCAGCGACTCGCTGATCCAGATCGCGGCGAAGGCGACGATCACCGCGGCCGCGAGGAGCGGATAGGCCTCCGTCTCCTTGCCGAGTTGCACGCGGTCGTAGATGGCGATGGCCACGGTCGTCGTTCGGCCGGGGATGTTGCCCGCCACGAGGATGGTCGCGCCGAACTCGCCGAGGGCGCGGGCGAAGGCGAGCACCGTGCCGCCGAGGATGCCGCGCAGGGCGAGCGGCAACGTGATGGTGAAGAGGACGCGCCACTCGCCGGCGCCGAGGGTGCGGGCGATCTGCTCCAGGCGCGGGTTCACCTCCTCGATGGCCACGCGCGCGGCGCGGACGATCAGCGGCGAAGACATCACGAGCATGGCGATCACCACCGCGCGCGGCGTGAAGATGATCTCGCGGTGCAGCAGCTTGAGGAGGATGAGTCCCGTGGCCACGGGCGGCATCACCAGCGGCAGCGCGACGGCCGTCTCCACGAGCGTCTTGCCCGGCCAGCGCCGGCGGGCCAGGAGCCAGGCCAG
>DATEOX010000364.1:0-5962 GCA_035273585.1 Thermoanaerobaculia bacterium | reverse complement strand
ATTGACCATGGGGGCGGGCGCCGCCCTCGCGCATAACGGCGGTCCGGGTGCTGGGCCCGGCCGCAGGGACGAGGTACTGCGCGAGGGCGGCGCCGACCTCCTGGTCGGCAGCAGCGGCACGGTGTACATCGTCCGGGAGTCGGCATCGACCGCCGATACCTACGAGCTGGTCGGCATCAGCTCCACGGGCAGCACGCTGTTCACGGTCAACATCGGCGCCTCGCGCCAGCACTTCGAGCTCTCCGGCTCGAACCTCCTCTCCGTCGCCTCGACCACCGCCGCGGACGGCACGATCAGCTCGACCATCACGGCGCGCTCCGGCTCCACCAGCGCGGTCGTCTGGACCCGGACGCTGGCCGGCCGGGTCGGCGAGCTCACCCCGTTCAACGGCGGGACCTATGCCGTCGTAACCGTTCCGGCCACGACCAGCGGCGGCACTGTCACCCGCTCGCTCGTGGCCATCGGCAACGATGGCGCAGTGCTCTGGACGGTCGCCCTGTAACTGAACCGCGGACAGCGAGCCGGTCCGCCTCCGGCTCGCTGTCCGTCATCCCAAGGAGGAGTACGGTGAGCTTCCCCAAGTCCCACGATCCCCGCTGCACCGTCTGCTGCGAGCCGTCCGCCGTCGTCGATGAGGATGGCCGCCACTTCTGCGGCGACTGCTTCCTGCGCCACGTGATGCTGCGCTACGGAATGCCGACGGAGACGACCGCCGGGCTGCGGCCGCCGGACTCGGTTTTTGAGCTGCAGCGCATCGCGTGAGAGCGCGCGCAGCGCGCGTGCCTCGCAGTTGTTAGTTGTTGGTTGTTGGTCCGATGTGCTGCCGGGTATGCGAGGCGCAGCGCGTGAAGGTACCTGTGGCGCCTGCGTTGTTTGTCCGGCGCGCTGCCGTGTACGCGAAGGCACATCGTACTAACAACTAACAACTAACAACCAACAACTGCCTCTAAGGCATCGGCACCGTCACCGCCTTCGAGGTGCTCGTCGAGCCGTTCGCGTTCGAGACCGTCAGCGTGGCCGTGTACGTGCCGGCCGCCGCGTATGTGTGGACCGGGTTGCGCTGCGTGCTTCCCGGCGTTCCGTCGCCGAAGTTCCAGAACCAGGACGTCGGGTTGCCGGTCGACTGGTCGATGAAGTTCGCCTGCAGGCTGCTCTGCGTCGTGGTCACGTCGAAGGCGGCCTGGGGTGGCGTGGCGGGGGTGAGGGAGACGATCTGGCTCGTGCTGTTCGAGCCGCTCGCGTTCGACACCGTCAGCGTGACCGTGTAGTTGCCCGAAGCCGCATACGTGTGGATGGGGTTCTGCTGCGAGGACGACGTCCCGTCGCCGAAGTTCCACGACCATGACGTCGGGCTGCCGGTCGACTTGTCGATGAAGTTCACCTGCCGGCCGGACACCTCGAACGAGAACTTCGCCTCGGGCGCCGCCGCGGCGGCGATCGTCACCGTGTGGCTGACGGCGCTCGAGCCGCCGGCGTTCGATGCGGTCAGCGTCACGGTGTACGTCCCGGCCGCCGGATAGGTGTGGATCGGATTGCGCTGATTGCTCGACGTGCCGTCGCCGAAGGTCCAGGTCCACGACGTCGGGTTGCCGGTCGACTTGTCGACGAAGTTGACCTGCATCCCCTGCACCGTCGATTCGAACTCCGCCTTCGGGGCCTCGCCGAGGTTGACGGTCACGAACTTCGACTTGCTGTTCGAGCCGGAGGAGTTCGAGACCGTGAGCGTCACGGTGTACGTGCCGGGCGTGGCGTAGGTGTGCGAGGGACTGACCGACGCCGATGAGCTGCCGTCGCCGAACTGCCAGGTGCGCGAGGTGACAGTGCCGGTCGTGGCGTCGGTGAAGAGCACCGTCAGGCCATTGGTCGAGAAGGTGAAGTCGGCCACCGGGAGTGGCGGCGGCTGGACGATGGTCAGGTTCAGCCGCCCGACGTTCGTCCCGAGCTGGGCCAGGATGTTCGCCACGCCGAGCTCCGAGCCGGGGAAGAACTGCACCGTGGCCCGGCCGCCGACCAGCGTCGCCTTCGTGAGCTGCACCGGCTTGCCGGCGGAGTCGACGCCGAAGCTGCCCAGGCTCGTGTTCAGCGTGACCTCGGTGCCGTCGGTCGGGAACGTCCCGTCGGCGCGGCGGGCGGTGACGGTCAGCGGCACGGCGCTCGTCCCGGCCTCCACCTGGCTCGACTCGGAGGCGATGGCCACCGTGAAGACATCAGCAGGCGGGCCGCTCGGATCCGTCGGCAGCGACACCACCGGGTTTCCTTCTTTGCACGATTGCAGAAGGGCGAAAAGCAGCAGCAATGCGAATAGCGGCCGGGCTCGGTTCATGGGGAGTTTCCTATTTTATAATGTCCCGGGTCCACCGAAAGCCTCCAATGCCACGTCGTACCCGAATCGCGGGTGCTGTCCTCTTCTTTCTGGCGAGCGCGCTGCTCTCCGGCCAGGCCCGACGACGCCCGACGAACCCCTATCCGCCCGCCGCTCTCCGCGCCGTGGACGACGCCTACACGGCCCGCCGCGCGCAGGCGGTGAGCATCGATGCAGCGCGCGGCGTCCTGGCCAACGACTTCGGGGCGAAGAAGCTGATCGCCATCCTGACCGCGACCACGCAGCACGGCTTCCTCACCTTCATGCCCGACGGCAGCTTCACCTACACGAACGACGGCACCGAGGCGGCGGCGGATACGTTCGGCTACAAGATCAGCGACGGGACGAACGACTCGTTGCCGGCCACCGTCACGCTGACCATCACGAACGATGCGCCGCCGGCCGCGTTCGGCGACAGCTACGCGGTGGCGAACGGCGCGATGCTCCAGGTATCGGCGCCGGGCGTGCTGGCCAACGACAGCGATCCGGCCGGCCTCCCCCTCACCGCGGTCGTCGTGACCAACCCCTCGCACGGCCTCCTCACCCTCGGGGCGAACGGCGCGTTCAGCTACAAGCACGACGGCACGAGCGCCAGCCTCGACTCGTTCACCTACCGCGTCTCGAACGGCACGCAGTTCTCCGCCGCCGCCTCCGTGACGCTGATCATCAGCGCGAACGTGCCGCCGACCGTGGCCAACCAGAGCTACCTGGCCACGCAGGACACGCCGCTGGGCGTCGCCGCGCCGGGCGTGCTGAGCGGCGCCGCGGATGCGGACAGCGCGCAGCTCACGGCCATCGTGGTGACGCCGCCCGCGCACGGCGCGCTCGTCCTCGCCGCGGACGGCAGCTTCACCTACACCCCCGCCGCCGGCTACTCCGGCTCCGACTCGTTCACCTATCAAGCCTCGGACGGCGTCTCGACCTCGGCCAACACCGGCGTGGCATCGATCACCATCCTCTCGCCGGCGAGTGCGAACGCCGACTCGTACAGCGGGGCGATGAACCTGCCGCGCGTCGTGCCGGCGCCGGGCGTCCTAGGCAACGACCCGAGCGGCTCGCAGATCCTCAGCTACGGCGCGGCGACCGGCCGCGAGCAGACGACGATCGGCGCGCTGACGGCGACCGCGCAGGGCGGCTCGGTGGCGCTGAACGCGGACGGCGGCTTCCAGTACAACCCGCCCGCGGGCTACGCCGGCATCGACACCTTCCGCTACGTCGTCGGCAACTCCGTCTCCAGCACCGCGGCGGTGGTGACGATGACCCTCTCGGCGCCGCCGGCGGCCGTCGCGGACAGCTTCTTCGCCGCACAGAACACGGCGCGCGCGGTGGCCGCGCCGGGCGTGCTGGCCAACGACACGCAGAACGGCGCCGCGCTGGCGCAGGTCGGCGGCGCCCTGCACGGCGCGCTGACGCTCAACGCCGACGGCTCGTTCCTCTACGTGCCGACCACCGGCTACACCGGGCCGGACGGCTTCACCTACTCGCTGACGAACGCCGCCGGCAGCGTGACGGCGAGCGTCGCGCTGACGGTCGTCGCGCCGCCGGCCGCTGTCAGCGCCTCGTTCCTGAACGTCGGCGCGGTCGCCGCGCCGGGCGTGCTGACGAACAACACGGCCAACAGCGCGGCGGTGATCAGCTACGGCAAGACGGGCGGCGAGCAGACGACCATCGGCCAGCCGGCGGCCACCGCGCACGGCTCCGTCACCGTGCAGGCGAACGGCAGCTTCGTCTACACGCCGGCGTCCGGCTGGATCGGCAGCGATACGTTCTCGTACGTGATCTCCAACTTCGCCGGCTCCTCGACCGGCACGATGACCATCACCACCCAGCCACCGCCCGTCGCGGTCGACGACGCCTACCAGGCCGCGCGCAACACGGCGCGGACGATCGCCGCGCCGGGCGTGCTGGCCAACGACACGCCGAACGGGCTGGCGATCTCCGCGTTCGATGCCACGAGCACGGCCGGCGGAACGGTCGCGCTCAGCGCGGACGGCAGCTTCACCTACACGCCCGCCACCGGCTTCACCGGCTCGGATACCTTCACCTACACGATCGGCACCGGCGCGCTGGCCCGGACGGCGACCGTGACGATGACGGTGATCGCGCCGCCCGTGGCCGTGAACGACCTGTACGGCACGCCGCAGAACACGACGCTCGTGGCGACGCGCAGCGTGCTGGCGAACGACACGGCCAACGGCGGCACGATCATCAGCTACGGCAAGACGACCGGCACCGAGCAGACGACGGTCGGTCAGCCGACGCCGACCACGCTCAGCGGCTCGGTCTCGATGAACGCCGACGGCACCTTCACCTACACGCCGCCGCCGGGCAACACGACCACCGACTCGTTCCGCTACGTCGTCTCCAACTTCGCGGGCGCGTCGAGCGCGACGGTACAGATCCAGTTCGTGGAGCTGCCGGTGGCGAACGACGACGCGGTCTTCGCCCGCAACGATCAGCCGACCACGTTCCCCAACAGCCTTCTGCCGAATGACACGCCGAACGGCGCCACCGCCGGTCCTTCCAGCGTGACGACGATGCAGGGCGGCTCGGCGACGATCACCACGGCCGGCGCGTTCACCTACACGCCGCCGGCCGGCTTCCAGGGCACCGACTCGTTCGTCTACACGCTGACGAACCTCTCCGGCAGCGACAGTGCCACCGTGACGCTCACCGTCCTGCCGCCGCCGGTCGCGCGCGACGACGTCTTCAGCCTCCCGAATACCGGCGGCATCATCAGCGCGCCGGGCGTCCTCGCCAACGACGACCGCCCCGGCACAACGACGATCACCGGCACGACCGTCTGGTCCTTCACCAACTACGCCGTGCAACTGCAGCCCGATGGATCGCTGGCGGTAGTCAGGCCCGGCATCGGCATCGCTGCTGTCGATCTCGTCTTCACCTACTCGATCCGCAATCCCGACCTGAACCTCAACTCTTCCGCGACGGTGACCATCCACATCGCTGCCGGCCCGTGATTGCTACACTTCCGCCTCGCGTGCGTCCGCTGATCGCCTCCCTGCTCGTGGTCCTGCTGGCCCTTCCCGCGGCCGGGCAGGCGACGGACATTCCGGAGATCGCCCGCTCCCTGGTGGAGGCGGGCGACCAGGCGCGCCGCGCCCGTCGCCTGGACGAGGCGATCTCGAGCTACCAGCGCGCGCTCGCCGTCGCCCCCCGCGTCGCGCGCATCTACATCAACCTCGGGGCGATCTACTTCGAGCAGGGGAAGGCGGACGAGGCGTACGACGTCTTCACCCGCGGCGTGCAGCGCGCCGCGCCGGACCGCACGCTCTTCGCCAACGCCGCCGCCGCGGCGCAGCAGCTCGGCAAGTCGTCCGAGGCGCTGGCGTTCATCGACCGCGCGCTGGCCCTGGAGCGAAAGGATGCGGCGCTGCTCGCGCTCCGCTCCACCATTCTCCGCTCGCTGCAGCGCAACGACGAGGCGCTGACCGCGATCCTGGAAGCGACGAAGGCCGATCCGAAAGACGCGCGCCTGCAGCTCAGCGCTGGCAACCTGCTGTTGTCGCTGGGTCGTACGGACGAGGCGACCGCCGCGTATCGGGCCGCGACGACGCTCGACAAGTCGCTCCTCCGCGCCTG
>DATEOX010000363.1:0-6622 GCA_035273585.1 Thermoanaerobaculia bacterium | reverse complement strand
GTGCGGATCCACGCCGTGTACCCGCCCCCGAGCGGCACCGCCATCCGCGACGGCGCCAGATTCATCGCCCCCTCGGAGACGATCTGCGCCGCTCCGCTCTCCTGCAGCGCCCGCACGAACGGCGGCACCGGCGTGACGGCGTCGATGACGAAGACCAGGCGCTTGTTCTCCGCGGTTGCGGCCCACACCTTCGGCGGCACCGTAAAGAACGCCGTGTAGTAGCCGCGCGACGAGCCGTCGTCCTGCGGCCGGTAGCCGGAGTGCATGACCTGCCGCTCCGCCGGCCGCGAGCTCTCCCGCGTCACCGGCAGCGCCTCGAGCATGAAGAACTCCGCCTCCGGATTGCCCGTGCGCAGGTCGACGATGATGCTCGTCGCCTTCTCGATCGCCTCGCCGTAGTCGTCCTCGAAGCGGATCGCCCCTTCGATGCCTTCGTAGCGGCGAAGATCAATGTACAAAGGTGTCATCCTGAGCCCCGCAGAGGGCGAAGGATCCGTACCGATCTTGCCCCCCACGATGACGGTCGCCGGATCCCCGAGCGCTCCGAGCATCGTGCGCAACGCCTCGATCCGCTCCCCATCCGTGGCCGCCGCCCGCACCCGCGGCACGGCGGCGACGAACGCCGCATCCCAATCGACCTCCCGGTCATGAAGATATGGATGGTGATAGCGCACCGCCGACCAGAGCCGGATCAGCTCACAAAGCCGCCCCGTCTCGTCGGCAGCGGCGGGAAAGGCGAGCAGGAGCAGAAGGAGGAGCTTGCGCATCATCGCGACGTGCTCTTGATCCGTTCCTCGAGCACGATGTCCTTGCGGAACTCGCCGATGCGCAGGTGCCACTCCGCCACCTGGTACAGCGCGTCGGCCGGCACGAGGCCGACCACCTCGCTCGAGACCACCGCTACGCCGAAGCGCTCCGCCTCCTCCCGGACCACCGAAAAGGCGCGGTACATCGGCGTCCGCCGGTAGTCGAGGAGGTTCATCGACACCTGCACGATCCCGCGGCTCTTGAGCTCGATAGGCAGCGCGCGGACGAAGCGCAGTCCGCCGCTGATCCCCCGCACCGCCTTCGCGCAGGCCTGCGCCACCTCCAGCCGGTCGGTGCCGAGCTGCATGTTGAAGGCGATGAGCGGCACGCGCGCGCCGATCACGCTCACGCCGGCCGTCGGATGGACGAGCGTCGGTCCGAAGTCCGGCAGCCAACGCTCATCCGTGATCTTGTGCGGGAACTGCTCGTAACCGCCGGAGCGGATCACCGGCAGCTCGCGCCGGTACTCCTGCCGCGCCGCCAGCTCGTACAGGTAGACCGGCAGCTCGAACCGCTGCGCCACGTCCGCGGCGAAGCGCTCCGCGACGGCGACGCATTGGGCCATGGTCGTCCCTTCCAGCGGCACGAACGGCACCACGTCCACCGCCCCCACCCGCGGATGCGCCCCGCGGTGGATGCGCAGGTCGATCCGCGCCAGCGCGATGTCGAACAGGCGCATCGTCGCCTCCCGGATCGCCTCCTCGCTCTCCGAGACGTACGTGAACACCGAGCGGTTGTGATCCGGATCGGAGTGGACGTTCAGCAGATGGACGCCGGCCGTGGACCGCACCACATCGGCGATCGCATCGATCGTCGCCTGCTCGCGGCCTTCGCTGACGTTGGGGACGCATTCGAACATAAGAGCTCACAGCTCACAGCTCACAGCTCACAGCCCCGGCCCGGTTCTCCCTGTGAGCTGTGACCTGTGAGCTGTGACCTGTGAGCTGTGACCTGTGAGCTGTGACCTAATCAGAGAGCACCTGTATCTCCGGAATGTTCCGATACTTCTCGGCAAAGTCCAGCCCGTAGCCGATCACGAACTGCGGGTCGATGGAGAAGCCGACGTAGTCCGCGGAGAACGGCACCTTGCGCGCCTTCGGCTTGTCCAGGAACGTGGCCGTCTTCACCACCGACGCGCCGCGGCTCTCGATGTAGCGGAAGACCTCGCGCATCGACAGGCCGCTGTCGATGATGTCCTCGACGATCAGCACCGCCTTGCCGTGCATGTCGAGCTGCGGCTCCTTGAGGATCGTCACCACTCCCGAGGAGTACTTCTGGTTGCCGTAGCTGGAGATCTGGATGAAGTCCATGGCCACGTCGGTCGTGATGTTGCGCACCAGATCGGTGGCGAAGAAGACCGCCCCCTTGAGCACGCAGAGGGCGATGAGCTCCTGGCCGGCGAAGTCGGCCTCGATCTGCTTGCCCATCTCCGCCACCCGTCGCTCGATGTCCTGCCGGCTGATTAACGTCGTCTGTGCCATTCGTGGCAGAATTCTAAGTCAGGTCAGGTCGCATGTCGGTTGCAGAAATCGGCGCGCTGCATGCGCGCTACGTCCGCATGAGCGACCGCTTCAAGTCGCTCTGGACCTATCACCAGTTCGCCTCCGGCGTCTTCAAGAACTTCCTCGGCCTGCCCCTGCCGTACGCCGTCGACTTCCAGAAGATGTTCGAGCGCATCAAGACCATCGGCGGCACGATCAACGCCGCCCAGGCGGCCGAGGCGCAGGCGGCGCTGGCGGCGAGCGAGCAAGCGCTCGACCGCGTCTTCCGCCAGGTCCTCGACGCCGACGCGCGCATCCCGCCGTCCATGCTCCGCCGCTTCATGGAGAAGGTGAAGAAGCAGGACGAGACGATCATCCACTCCCTGATCAAGTTCTACCTCTACGCCGACGCAGTGGAGAGCGACAGCCGCGACAAGCTCGACTTCCTCTTCACCCGCATCGGCGAAGACTTCATCGCCGAGCGCGGCGAGTACTGGTCGCGCGACTCGCTGGAGTTCCGGGAGAAGATCATCGCCCTGGTCGGCATCCTGCGCGTGGCCGAGCCGCCGCAGGACGAGGTGGTCCGCCTCATCCGCGCCATCCGCTCCATGCGCGACGAGGTGCAGAAGGTGGAGCGCTTCGAGGAGCTCACCGACCGCAGCCTCCTGCGCAACGCCCGCACCTTCAAGCACCGCATCGGCGACCTCTACTTTCATCCTGACGTGCTGCTGGCGGTGGTCGAGCTGAACGTCTCGACGAAGAACCGCTTCATGAAGCTCTATCAGTCCGAGGAGTCGCGGCTGCTGACGGACGCGGACAAGCTGATGGAGCACGGCTCGGCCATCGAGCGCAACTTCGGCGACACCAACCCGGAGCTCATCGACGAGATCGCCCGCTTCCGCGCGGCGAAGGAGCGCTTCGACGAGCTGCGCGCGCAGTCCAACGTCAAGCACGACGTCATCACGAACCTCAAGTCGTCGATGACGAACATCCTCTCCCAGCTCGACCGCGGCCTCGGCGCCGAGGAGGAGACCACCGCCGATCTGCCGGAGGCCTTCTTCGATGAGACCGAGCAGCAGGAGGAGATCGCCGCCCGTTTCGGGCGCGATGACGTGCTGCTCCGGTTCCTCACCCGGATCGCCGTCGCCCTCGCGCCGTTCGGCGCGGATGTGACGACCGAGCAGATCGGCGACGCGCCGTCCGTGAAGGAGCTCCGCCTCGAGCCGTGGGAGATCGACGCCTACCGCCAGCTCTTCGGCCGCGCCGCGCGCACGGAGGAGGAGAACGAGGAGCTCTGGATGCTCTTCCTGCGCGCCGCCGCGCTGCGCGTGAAGGTGGACGAAGAGGCGACGATCATCGCCACGGCCATGGCCGCCGGCGTCCGCCCCGAGGCGGAGATCCTGGCCAGCGCGAAGCTCAGCCTCGACTGTGCCAAGGAGCTCGACGAGCACTTCAACGACTTCCTGCACGAGGCCGTCTACGACACCCACGCCCGCTTCGTGCATCAGCTCTATCGATCGCGCTTCCGCCTCCTGCGCGGGTTCAGCGGCCTGTGGCTGATATACGATCGCCAATCGTAGGTGTCATCCTGAGCCGCGCAGACGGCGAAGGATCCGCACCGATCTTGCGCTCATGAAAATCTACCGTTTCCTCGAACAGAATCGCGTGCGCATCGGCGTCGGCGAGAACGACCGCATCTGGCGCTACGACGGCCCGGATGCCTTCCACGTCGGCAAGGTGGAGGAGTCGCGGCCGTTGCCGGCGACGGAGGCGAAGCTGCTGCCCCCGGTCCTCCCGTCGAAGATCGTGGCCGTCGGGCGCAACTATGCCGAGCACGCGAAGGAGCTGGGCAACGAGGCGCCGAGCGAGCCGATCATCTTCCTCAAGCCGCCCACGGCGCTCCTCGCGCCGGGCGGGACGATCGTCCGCCCGCCCCAGTCGCAGCGCGTCGACTTCGAGGGCGAGCTGGCCATCGTCATCAGCCACGACGCGCGCAACGTGCGCCGCGAGGACTGGCGCTCGTACGTGCTCGGGTTCACCTGCGCGAACGACGTCACCGCCCGCGACCTGCAGAAGAAGGACGTGCAGTTCACGCGCGGCAAAGGCTTCGACACGTTCTGCCCCATCGGCCCCTGCATCGAGACGGACCTCGATCCGTCGGCGCTCGCGGTGCAGACGCGGGTGAACGGCGAGGTGCGCCAGGACGGCAACACGAGCCAGATGATCTTCCCCTGCGACTTCCTCATCGAGTTCATCTCCTCGGTGATGACCCTCCTGCCCGGCGACGTGATCCTCACCGGCACGCCGGCCGGCGTCGGCCCGATGGCCCCCGGCGACACGGTCGAGGTGGAGATCGAGCGCATCGGCACGCTCCGCAATGTCGTTGCGTGACACGCTCCTCCGCCTCTTCCCGCATCTCGGCCGGCTCCCGCCCGGCGCGTACGTCGTCGGCGGCGCCGTCCGCGACCTGCTCCTCGGCCGCGAGCCGGCGGACGTCGACGTGGCGTCGCCCGATCCGCTGGCCTCTGCCCGCTCGTTGCGCCGCAAGGTGATCCGCCTCGGCCGCGAGGAGCACCTGTCCGCCTGGCGCGTCGCCGCCGGCGAGCACGTCTACGACTTCGCCCCGATCGAGGTCGATATCGCGCACGACCTGGCGCGCCGCGACTTCACCATCAACGCCATGGCCGTCGATCTCGTCACGGGCGCGCTGCTCGATCCGTTCGACGGCCGGGGCGACCTCGCCCGCCGGCTCGTGCGCATGGTCGACGCGTCGAACTTCGACGACGACCCGCTGCGGATGCTCAAAGCCGTGCGTATGGCCGTCCGTCTCGACTTTGCCATCGATCCCCTGACGGTCGAGGCCATCCGCCCCCGCGCCTCCGCCGTGACGTCGGTCGCCGCCGAACGGATCGAGTACGAGCTGGCCGCGATCTTCTCCGCCTCCCGCTTCGCCACCGCCGTCCGCCTGCTGCGCGAGACCGCTCTCGATGTCCCGCTCTTCGCCCGCCCCCTCCCAGACTTCGCGATCGAGGACGTGCCGCTAGCCGCCGCCTACGCCCTGCTCATCGAGGATCCGCGCCCGTTTGCCGAGCGCTGGCGGTGGAGCGAGTCCCTCCTCCGCAATGTCCTCATCCTGCAGCGCCTGGTCGACCATCACGATCTGGTCGCTCTCTACGACGCCGGCGAGCGCGTCGCCTCCCAGCTCCCGCCTCTCTTCCGCGCCCTCGGCCGCGACGCCGACGTGCCGATGCCCGACTTCACCATCCGTCCGCTGCTCAACGGCGAGGAGATCGCCGCCCTCACCGCCCTACCGCCCGGCCCCGAGCTGGGCCGCATCAAACGCGCGCTGCTCGAGGCGCAGGTGCGGGGGGAGGTGGGCGGGCGCGAGGAGGGGGAACGGTTTGTGAAGCGCCCGCCCCTGTCATCCTGAGCCGCGAAGACGGCGAAGGATCCGTGCCGATCTCGCGCCGCGCCTGAAGGTGCGGATCCTTCGGCGTCTCCGCGCCTCAGGATGACACCTCGCCGGTTGCTACGGATGTAGCCGCACGTGCACCTCGCCCGCGGTCGTGCGTACGTTCACGTGCGACTTGCCGGCGGCGTTCTCCCAGTGCGTGCGGCCGGGGAAGACGCCTTCGCGCTGGATGGTGCGGTCGCCGAGGTCGGTGTGGACTTCGCCAACCATGGCGGAGGCGTTGAGCTCGCGCACGGTGGCCCGGGGGGTGTAGAGGCGGACTTCGCCGGCGCGGAGGCTGACGTCGACGTCGCCGAAGGTGCCGTCGAGGCGCACCTCGCCAAAGTGCGTGCCGACGTCGACCGCGGTGCCGGGCGGCACCTCGACGCGCACGGAGTAGTTCGTGAAGTGCGAGCCGCCGACGCGGGCGACCGTGGCCTTGTCGCCGTCGATGCGGATGACGAGCTTCGCGTCGTCGATGATCTCTTCGTGGCGGCGGGCGTAGCCGGAGATGCTGATGCGATCCGCGGCGCCGTTGCGCACCGTGACCTCGCCGGCAGGGACGTCGATGACGATGCGGCGCACGCCGCCGCGGGCGACGGTCTGGTCGAAGCCGGCGAAGGCCGCCGTAGCCAGGAGGGAGAGCGCGCAGCAGGCGATGAGGTGTCGCATCACTCTCACTACGGAAAACCGCGGCGCGGGTTAACCGGGGCGCAAAAAAACGCGGCGCCGGTGTTCGCCGGCGCCGCGAGTACGACTCCCCAAAGTCGATGTGTTGAGCTTATCTGCCCTTCTTCGACGACTTCTTGCTGCTGCTACCACCCTTCTTCGACGAAGACTTGGACGACTTCTTCGATGCGGCCATTTTGCTCACCACCTTTCA
>DATEOX010000362.1:0-4019 GCA_035273585.1 Thermoanaerobaculia bacterium | reverse complement strand
CTCCGGGCGTCGGCAAGACCTCGCTGGGATCTGCGATCGCGGATGCTCTCGGCCGGAAGTTCGTGCGCATGGCCGTCGGCGGAGTGACGGACGAGTCGGAGATCCGCGGCCATCGCAAGACATACATCGGCGCGATGCCCGGGAAGCTGATCCAGAGCTACGTGCAGGTCGGGGTGAACAACCCGTTGATCATGATCGACGAGATCGACAAGATCGGGAAGGACTTCCGTGGCGATCCCGCCTCGGCCCTGCTAGAGGTGCTCGATCCGAAGCAGAACCACGCCTTCGTCGATCGCTACCTGGAGATCCCGTACGACCTCTCGCACACCCTCTTCATCTGCACGGCGAACGTGCTCGACTCGATCCCTGGGCCGCTGCGGGACCGGATGGAAGTCATCCGCCTCTCCGGCTACACCGAGACCGAGAAGCTGCACATCGCCAAGAAGCACCTCACGCCCGAGCTGCTGGAGAACCACGGCCTGGTCGAGTCGCAGGTGACGATCACCGACGATGCGATCCTCACCGTGATCCGGGACTACACCGCCGAGGCGGGCGTGCGGAACCTGGAGCGGAAGCTGGCCACCATCCTGCGCAAGATCGCGCGCAAGGTGGCGGGCGGCGACGGCACCGAAGTCCACTACGCCGTCGAGAACAAGGATCTGGAGGCGTACCTCGGGTTGCCGTCGTTCGAGCACGAGTTCGCCGAGCGAAGCCCGGAGATCGGCGTCACCACCGGCCTGGCCTGGACGCAGTTCGGCGGCGAGATCATGTTCATCGAGGCCACGCGCATGCCGGGCTCCGGCCGCACCACCGTCACCGGACAACTGGGCGACGTCATGCGCGAGTCGGTCACCGCGGCGTACTCGTACGTCCGCTCCAAGGCCAACGACCTGGAGATCGAGGACCGCATCTTCACCGACCACGACGTGCACATCCACTTCCCCGCGGGCGCGATCCCGAAGGACGGCCCCTCGGCTGGTGTGGCCATCGCCACCTGCATCGCCTCGGTGATGGGGGAGCGGCCGGTGCGTCATGATGTGGCCATGACGGGCGAGATCACGCTGCGCGGCAAGGTGCTCTCAGTGGGGGGCATCAAGGAAAAGGTGATGGCCGCCCAGCGGGCGAACATCAAGACCGTCGTGCTGCCGGAGGGGAACCGCAAGGACCTCACCGAGGTGCCGGCGGAGGTGAAGGAAGGGCTGAACTTCGTGTTCGCGGAGCGCGTGGAGGACGTGTGGAAGGAGACGCTCATGCCGTTGTACCTGGTCAAGGCGACGGACCGGAAGTACGACGAGGCGGAGTACCAGGCGGACCATCCGAAGGGCGAACGATCCGACCGGCGATGAAGCGCGGCTGCCTGGGCAACCTCCTGTTCGCGCTCGTGCTGCTGGCCGTCTTCGGCGCGAGCAGCTACTTCTCCTTCAACTTCTTCATCCGGGGCAAGTCGCTCCCGACGCCGAACCTGGTCGGGCTCTCGCTCGTCGACGCGCGCGCCGTCTGCTCCGACCTCGGCCTGAACCTGAAGCTGGATGATCACCGCCGCAACTCGGACAAAGTGCCGGTCGAGCACATCGTCTGGCAGAGCCGGCCGGCGGGCACGGCAAGCCTGGTCAAGCGCGGCACGACGATCCGCGTGGAGCTCTCCGCCGGGCCGCTCGTGCTGCGCGTCCCCGACCTGGCCGGCCAGTCGCCCGGCACGGCCATGCTCCGCCTCGGGCAGCAGAACCTGAAGGTCGGCTCCGTGGCGTACGTCAGCGCCGGCGTCAACGGCATCGTGGCCGCCGATCCGCCGAAGGAGACCGTCGTGGCCGCGCAGACGCCGGTCTCGCTGCTGGTCAGCGTCCATCCGCCGCCCCCCGCGTTCGTGATGCCGGATCTCATCGACCAGCCGATCGATGCGGTCCGTCCCGCGCTCGAGCGTCACGGGCTTACCATCGGAACGGTGAAGTACGAGGCCTATCCGGGGATTCAGGACGGGATCGTCATCCGGCAGTATCCTTTGCGCGGTGCGCCGGTCACGGCGCGCGACCCGATCAGCGTCGTGGTCAGCAAGCAGGAAGAGACGAGTATCATCGAGCAGCCGCCCGGAACGACGACCCAGTGACCTGTGTCATCCTGAGCCGCGCAGATGGCGAAGGATCTCCCGGCGCTTGCGAGGAGATTCTTCGCCGTCTTCGCGGCTCAGGATGACACCTGGAATGACAATGACGATCCAGATCGCCCCCTCGGTGCTCTCCGCCGACTTCTCGCGGCTCGCGGACGAGCTGCGCACGGTCGAGGACGGCGCCGATCTGCTCCACCTCGACGTCATGGACGGCCACTTCGTGCCGAACATCACCATGGGGCCGGCCATCGTGAAGGCCTGCCGCGCGCACAGCCGCAAGCCGTTCGACTGCCACCTCATGATCTCCGAGCCGCAGCGCTACATCGACGGATTCCTCGACGCCGGCGCCGACCTCATCTCCATCCACATCGAGGCCGAGCCGCACCTGCAGCGGGCGCTGCAACTGATCCGTGACGGGGGGGCGAAGGCCGGGATCGCCATCAATCCTGCAACACCCGCCGAAGCGCTGACCACGGCCATCGAATTTTGTGATTACGTGCTGGTGATGACCGTCAACCCCGGCTTCGGGGGGCAGAAATTTCTGGAACCTGTGGTGGCCAAGATCCGTCAAATCAACCGGTTGATCCGGGAGAGGGGAGTGCCGGTCGCCATCGAGGTCGACGGCGGGATCGATGCGCGGACGGCGCCGCTGGTCGTCGCCGCCGGCGCGTCCATGCTCGTTGCCGGCTCGGCCGTGTTCGGGCGCGAGGATCGAGGGGCTGCAATCGAATCGATCCGCGCCGCTGTTTCGTCAGTCGCAATATGAAAGAGGGCCGGCTCTCCAGCCGGCCTGGGGAGGCCATCCGTTTGAAGCTCACTCGCATCATCGCCATCGCGCTGGCGCTCGCCGTCGTCAGCGCGGCGTGCCACAGCAAGCCGCGGCAGTACCGTCCCGTGGTGGACCCCGAACTGCTCAAGCTCACCAAGGACCAGCTCTTCCAGAAGGGCGAAGAGCTCTACGGCAAGCGCCGCTGGCAGCGCGCCCGCACCTACTACCAACATGTCTACGAGAACTACCCGAACGATCCCCTCGGCCGCCGCGCGCTGTTGCGCATCGCCGACACCTATTACGAGCAGAGCGATCCGATCAACCTCGTCGAGGCCCAGTACAAATACCGCGACTTCATCAACCGCTACCCCGGCAGCGACCGGGCCGACTACGCCCTGCTGCAGATCGCCATGGTCTCGTTCAAGCAGATGGAGCGCCCGGACCGCGACCAGCAGAAGACGCGCGAGGCGGTGGAGAAGTTCAACGACATGATCCGGGCCTATCCGCGCAGCACGCTCCGCTCCGAGGCCGAGGCGCGGCTGCAGGATGCGAACGACCGGCTGGCCAAACACGAGCACATCGTGGCCAAGTACTACATGAAGCGGCACAGCTTCGACTCGGCCGTCCGGCGCCTGAATTTCCTGGTCGACACCTATCCGAACTATCGCGACAAGGACGCGGTCTTTTATGATCTGGGCGAGGCGCTCGATCAGCTCGGGCGGAAAGGGGAGGCGCGGCTCTACTTCGAGCGCGTCGTCTCCGAATACCCGAAGAGCGATTTCGCCGGACGGGCCAGGAAGCGGCTCGATCAGATCAAAGCATGAGAAGACTCGCCGCCTGCTGCCTGCTCCTCCTCGCCGCCGCCTGCGCCTCGACCAGGGACCAGGATGATGGCCCGATGCCGCCCGCCACGCCGCCGGCCAATACCGACGCGCGCCTCACGGAGCTGCAGACGTCACTCACGGAGCTGCTGGAGCGGATCGACGTGCTCAACGACCGGATGTCGCGGCTGGAGGAGGCGCGCATCGCGCCCGCTGTCGTGGCCGCCCCCGCCCCTTCCCAGCCCGCCCCCACGCCCGCCCCGCAGCCGGCCGCACAGCCGGCTGTGATCGAGGCGCCAGCCGCCCAGGGTGCGCTGCACAACGC
>DATEOX010000361.1:0-8926 GCA_035273585.1 Thermoanaerobaculia bacterium | reverse complement strand
AGTTCATCGAGCAGGAGAAGCCGACCGACGACCCGAAGAACGAGCTGATCTCCATCCGCCCGGACGGCACGGACAAGAAGCGCCTGCTGCGCTTCCCGGCCATCGGCGACCTCGTGCCGTCGCCGGACGAGCAGTGGGTGGCCTTCACCTCGCGGGACAACGTCTACGTCGCCGCGCTCCCAGGCGTGGTGATGAAGGAGCCGGCCGAGGTCGGGCTGAAGGAAGGGTCGGTGCCGGTGTGGCGGCTGTCCGAGGAGGCCGGCGGCTACGTCGACTGGGCGGACAAGGGGCAGACCATCACCTGGACGCTCGGCAATCAGTTCCACCGCCTGCCGATGAAGGCCGCGCTGGCCTTCGTCGAGGAGGAGAAGAAGAAGGCGGAAGCGAAGAACAAGCCGGGCGACAAGGATGACAAGGCGAAGGACGACAAGGAGAAGGCGGAGGAGCCGAAGCTGAAGGTTCCGAAGTCGGAGTCGATCGAGATCGCGCTGAACGTGCCGCGCGACACGCCGAGCGGCTCGTTCGTCGTCCGCAACGCGCGCATCCTGACCATGAAGGGCGACGAGGTCCTCGACAAGGCGGACATCGTGGTCACGAACAACCGCATCGCCGCGGTCGGCCCGAACCTGACCGCGCCGGCCGGCGCGCGGGAGATCGACGCCGCCGGGAAGACGATCATCCCCGGCCTCATCGACACCCACGCCCATCTGCACTACTCGTCGATGGAGATCTTCCCGGAGACGAAGTGGGAGTACGCGGCGAACCTGGCGTACGGCGTGACGACCGTGTACGACCCCTCCGCGCCGTCGCTCGACGTCTTCTCCCAGGCGGAGATGGTGGAGGCCGGGATCATGCTCGGACCCCGCGTCTACTCCTCGGGCGACGTGCTGTACGGCGGTCAGCAGGAGGACATCTTCGCGGAGGTGAACGACCTGGAGGACGCGCGGCGCCAGGTGCGCCGGATGAAGGCGTACGGCGCGCGGATGATCAAGGTGTACCAGCAGCCGCAGCGCGCGGAGCGGATGTGGTTCGCCGAGGCCAGCCGCCTCGAGCACATGCTGCTCACGGCGGAGGGAGCGGGCGAGCTGTCGACGGACATGACCATGGCCACCGACGGCTTCACGTCCTTCGAGCACTCGCTCCCCGTCGAGCTGCATGACGACGTGGTGCAGTTCCTGGCCCAGTCGAAGACGTTCTACACGCCGACGCTCATCGTGTCGTACGGCGGCCCGTGGGGCGAGCAGTACCTCTGGCAGACGATGTCGCCGTCGCTGCACGACGACGCGAAGCTGCGCCGCTTCACGCCGCACTTCGCCGTCGACTACCTCGCCCGCCGCCACACCTGGATCGATCCGTCGGAGTACTTCTTCCCGACCGTCGCCTCCGGCGCGGCGAAGGTCCTCCGCGCGGGCGGCAATGTCTCCCTCGGTGCGCACGGCCAGCTCCAGGGCCTCGGCCCGCACTGGGAGCTGTGGGCCATGGCAGGGGAGGGGGCGCAGCCGGGAACGTCGGCCATGACGCCGATGGAGGCCATTCGCGCCTCGACGATCCTCGCCGCCGACAAGCTCGGCTTCGCGCCGGATCTCGGCTCGATCGAGGCCGGCAAGCTGGCGGACTTCGCCGTGCTGGATGCGAATCCGCTCGACGACGTGCACAACACGGCCAAGGTGCGCTGGGTGGTGAAGAACGGCGACCTGTTCGACGCCTCGACGATGGCCCGCGAGTGGCCGTCGAAAGAGGAGCTGCCGCGGTTTTATTGGGCGGAGTAGGAAGATGCTGGGCCGGCTGGAGAGCCGGCCCTACATTTTTTCATGTGTCTCGTCGTCGTCGCCCACCGCGTCTCGCCGCGTTTTCCGCTGATCATCGCGGCGAACCGCGATGAGGACCACGACCGCCCCGCCCTCCCCGCCGGCTGGTGGACCGACGCGCCGGACATCCTCGGCGGACGCGACGCGCTCGCCGGCGGCACCTGGCTGGCCGTGACGCGCTCCGGGCGCTTCGCCGCCGTAACCAACCTCCGCTTCGCCGCGCGCCCGAGCGCGCCGTCGCGCGGCAGGCTCGTGGCGGAGTTTCTTCGCTCCGATGCCGCGCCGCTCGCGTATCTGCGGGACGTGGAAACGCGGATGCACGACTACGCCGGCTTCCATCTCATCGCCGGCGTGGCGGGGGAGAGCGTCGCGTACGTCACGAATGCCGAAGAGGAGGCGCACGAATGGGCGCCGGGCATCCACGCCGTCAGCAACGGCACGCCGGATGAGCTGTGGCCGAAGGTCGAGGCGGGGGAGAAGGCGATGGCCGTGGCGCTGGAGCGGGACGACATCGAGCAAGAGCTGCTCCGATTCCTGCGCACGAATCACGGACGTACGCCGGACCGCGAGGCGTTCGTGCTCAACGAGCGCTGGGGGACGCGCTCCTCGACGGTCATCATCGTGAGCGGCGGCGAGCTGACGTTCATCGAGCAGCGCTGGACGCGCGCCGGCGAGCCGGAGGGCTACGGGAAGTTCACGACGAACGTCGCGCCGTGACCGAGGCCTTCGCTCTCCGCATGCACGGTGCCGCCGTGCAGGTGCACGAGGTGCTGCACGATCGACAGGCCCAGGCCGAGGCCGGTGTGGCGGCGCGCCTCGCCACTGCTGCCCTGGCGGAAGCGGTCGAAGACGTGAGGGAGGAAGTCGGGAGCGATGCCTTCGCCGGTGTCGGTCACGGTGAGGCGGCGGCCGCATACGCGGACCGTCACCGAGCCGCCAGGCGGCGTGAACTTGATCCCGTTGCTGACGAGGTTGATGACGATCTGCTGGAGGCGGTCGGGATCGCCGTGCAGCGGGACGTCGTTCTCGCCGAGGTCGGCGATCAGCTCCACGCCCTTGTTGGCGGCGGCGATGCGCAGCGTCTCGACGGCGGTGCGGACGACGGCGCGCAGCTCCACGTCGCGGTGGTTGATGCGCAGCTTGCCGGCCACGATGCGGGAGACGTCGAGCAGGTCGTCGACGAGCTTCGCCTGCGCGTGGGCGCTGGCCAGGAGCGCCTGAAGCTGTTCGGTGAGCGCCGCGTCGTCGGCGTGTGTCATGCGCAGGAACTCCGTCCAGCCGATGACCGTCGTGAGCGGCGTGCGCAGCTCGTGGGAGAGGACGGCCAGGAAGTCGTCCTTGGCCCGGCTGGCCTGTTCGGCCTCCTCTCGCGCGCGGTGCTCGCCCTCGAACAGGCGGGCCCGCTCCAGCGCGGTGGTGGCCTGCGCGGCAAGGCTCATGAGGAAGTTGCGGTCGTCGCCGGCGAAGGTCTGGGGCTGATCGAAGGTCAGGCCGAGGACGCCGATGCAGTGCGCGTCTGCGCGAAGGGGAATGGCCGCCCAGGCGGCGCTCCTGGTCCGCGTGAGCACCGCGCGGAGCTCGCCGAACTGCAGGGCCTCGGTGCGGTCGTGCATCCAGAGCGGCTCGTTGCGGCGCACGGCGACGGTGAGCGGAAGCTCGAGGCCGAGGGGGATGGTCTCGAACTGCTCCACCAGCTCCGCCGGCATGCCCAGGGCGCGCACCACGCGCAGCACGTCGCCGTCGACGAGGGCGATCGTCGCGCCGCGCGCCTGGAGGACCTCGTGGCTGTGAGTGAGCACGGTGTCGCAGACGTCGCTCACCGTCAGCGCGCGGGAGAGGTCGACCGTCGCGGCGTGCATCTGCTTCATCCGCCGCTCGCCCTGCTCGGCCCGGATACGCTGCTCGCGCTCCGCCTGGGCCAGCAACGCGTGCGCCTGCTGCTCGCGCCGCTCCTCGGTGACGTCGTAGAAGGTGGCCACGGCGGCGATGATGTTGCCCGCCTCGTCGCGCACGGGCGCGGAGCTGACGCGCAGGATGCCGGTCGTGCCGTCGCCGCGCTCGATGCGCACCTCCTCGTGCTCGACCGTCTCGCCGCCGAGGGAGCGCGCTACCGGCCACTCCGTCGGCGCGAGAGGGCGCCCATCGGAATGGAAGCCTTTCCAGCGGCCGTAGTCGTGCAGGCCGGTGGTGGGAGGGATGGGCTGCCGCCAGATCTGCGCCACCTGCTCGTTGCCGGCCAGCAGGCGCCCGCGCGGGTCGGTGATCACGACCGCTGCCGGCATCTGCCGGACCACTTCGGCCAGCAGCGCGCATTGCACCGCATCGAGGGGCTCGTTCAAGCGGATGGAGTTTATGTCAGGCGATGCTCGGCGATGGCGGTCTCGAAGTGCTTTCCGTCGATGTCGAGGTAAAGCTGGCGCTCGGTGACCGAAATGGCGACGTCGACGCGCCGGTCGAGCACGGCAGCGACCGCGTCGATGAACCGCGGGTCGAAGGCGTAGACGGGGATGTCCGCGCCGCCGTGGATGGCTCGCGTGCCGAGCTCGCTCATCACCTGGCGGATGTTGCGGTGGGTGTACACCGCGGCGCGGCCGGCCATCTTGCTGCCGCGATGGAGGCGCTCGGCATCGGGCGCGCCGACCTCGATCCAGGCCGTGACCCGCCCGGTGAGGTCGCGCACGAGCACCGCCGGCTGGTCGCCCGCCGCCACTCCCTCGGTCAGCTCGATGCCTTCCGTGTACTCGAGGCAGTAGGCCAGGAAACGGGTGAGCATGTACTCGATGGTCTCCGACGGCTGCTTGGCCAGGCGCAGGTCGAACGTCTCGTACACGCCGCGGTCGATGTCGGAGAGCTGGGTCGAGAAGTTGTAGATCGTCGCGGTGAGCGCCATCGCAGAGTGTCATCCTGAGGCGCGAAGACGCCGAAGGATCTCCTCGCAAGCACCGGGAGATCCTTCGCCGTCTGCGCGGCTCAGGATGACACGGTACCCTACTCGCTCGCCTTGCCGATCCGGCGCTTCGGGGCCGCGCTACGCTTCGCCGCGGGTTTCGGCGCGCGGGCATGCGAGTCGCCGCGGGCGCCGCTGCCAACGCCGCCCTCGCCCCGCGCGTAGTCGTCGCCCAAGCCGCCGCGGTGCGTGTCGCGGGCGTAGTAGCCGCCGAGGTCGGCATCGCGCTGCAGGTCGTTGTCTTTGCGTTTGGCCATCACATCCCTCCCACCCATCCAAATTGCAACCGCCAGGCCCGCTCCTCGTCCAGGATCTGCCGTTTGCGCGCGGCGCCCCAGCGGTAGCCGCCGCTCCGCCCGTCGTCGCGCACGACGCGGTGGCAGGGGATGACGAGCGCGACGCGGTTGCTCGCGCAGGCATTGGCTACGGCGCGGGCCGCCGTCGGGGCGCCGATCGACTGCGCCACTTCGGCGTAGGTGACGCGTCTCGCCGTACGGGATCTTCCGCAGCGCGCTCCAGACGCTCATGGTGCACGGCCGGCAGTAGACGTTCGTGGTGCGGACGGCGAAGACGAAGCGCCCGTCGAGCCGCCCGTCCCGCGCCATCACCACCGCCCACGCCACGTCGTCCGTGATCCCGTGCATGGGGGCAAGATAGGGCAGGGCGGGCGGGAGGGCTACCCGGAAGTTGCGGTCAAACTCTTCCGCCGCTCGCGCAGCTCCTTCGTCACCATGCGGTGGCAGGGGATGCAGAGCGTCCGGATGTTCTCCAGGTTCGAGTCGCCCCCTTCGACCACCGCCACGATGTGGTCCGCCTCCCACCACGTTTTACGCCGTTTGGCGATGGCGCCGCGCTGCTGCAGCGCGCGGAGCTCGCGCATCCGGTCGGCGAAGGGGAGGCGCATCACCCGGCGGCGGAGCTTGACGGTGTCGAGGCGGCAGATGGCGCAGATCCCGCGGTCGCGCTCGAACACACAGTCGCGCAGATAGCTCGTGCTGGAGCGGAGGCGCCACTGGTGGACGCAGGCATCCGAGCAGAACGTCCGCCGCCGCCCACCCACCTCCCGCTTGCACCAGCGGCAGAGTCCACGCACGGCAACCAGTTTAGCGGAGGACGACCACGCACTGCGCCGGGATGCGCCAGTTCTCCTCCGGCGTGTCCAGCGCCGGCGTGCC
This sequence comes from Thermoanaerobaculia bacterium, assembly GCA_035273585.1. GTDB lineage: Bacteria > Acidobacteriota > Thermoanaerobaculia > Gp7-AA8 > Gp7-AA8 > JAFAVZ01. The sequence continues at coordinate 2,996 of DATEOX010000361.1, read as the reverse complement.
GCCCCCGCCGTACTCCGGCGCCTCGCTCGACCAGAGCAGCTCCCACTCGCGGCCGGGCGGCGGCGCGAGGAGCGGCTCGGGGGCGGGATCGAGCCGGAGGTCCGGGCCGAGGTTGATGACGAGCAGGTGGTCGGCCCAGCGGAGGACGAACGCCCCGGCGGCGAGCACCGCGCCGTCGAGGGCGGCGGGGCGGGGGAGCGACCGCCGCAGCGCGATGAGGTCGCGATGCAGGCGCAGCGTCGCGCCGTCGCGGTTCCAATCGAGCTTGCAACCGCGGAACGTCTCGGGATCGTCGGGCGAGGGGAGGAGGCGCTGGATCTCCGGCGTGGCGATGCGCGGGAACTGCTTCAGGAAATCGAAGCGCCCCTCGAGCACTTTTTCGGCGAGCTCCGGCTCGTGGTCGGCGAAGTAGAGGAACGGCTTCGGCGAGCCCCACTCCTGCCCCTGGAAGAGCATCGGCGTCTGCGGCGCGAGGAGGAGCAGCGCGGTCATCGCTCGCATCCGGCCGGGCGAGGTCTGCTGATGCATGCGCGCGCCGCGGAGCGAGTTCGCCAGTTGATCGTGATTCTCGAGGTAGCAGACCAGCTTGCGCCGGGGCAGAGCGCCGGATGGCGTGCCGCGGCGCTTCTGCTGCCATTTGTAGCGCTGCCCCTGATAGAGGAAGCCCAGCCTGGCCATCGAGACGAACTCCTGCGCCGTGCCGCGATAGTCGCTGTAATAAGCCTCGCCCCGGCCTGTCAGGGCGACGGCGGCGGAGTGGTGCCAGTCGTCGTTCCACATCGCGTCGAGCCCGAGCTCCTCGACCATCCGGACGTCCTGCGGCTCGTTCTCCGCCACCAGGAACACCGTCCGTCCGCCCCCCGCCCGCCGCGCGCTCTGCGCCACCTCGGAGATGATGTGCCGCGGCGAGGCGTCGTAGATCGACTGCGTGGCATCGACCCGCAGGCCGTCGAGCCGCAGCTCGTCGATCCAGTAGGCGGCGTTCTCGATGAAGAACTCGCGCACGCCGGCCGACTCCTCGCCGTCGAAGTTCAGCGCCACGCCCCACTCGTTCTCGTACCGGTCGGTGAAGTAGCTGGGCGAGAACTTCGTGACGTAGCAGCCGTCCGGCCCGAAGTGGTTGTAGACCACGTCCAGGATCACGCCCATGCCCAGCCCGTGGGCGGCATCGACGAAGGCGCGGAAGTCATCCGGCGTGCCGTACAGGCGCGTCGGCGCCCACATGTCGACGCCGTCGTATCCCCAGCCGAAGCGCCCCGGGAACTCCGCCACCGGCATCAGCTCCAGCAGGTTGATCCCCACCTCGGCGACGAGCGGCAGCTTCTCCATCGCCGCCTTCCACGTCCCCTCCCCGGTGAACGTGCCGATGTGCAGCTCCTGGATGACGAGGTCGTCCGGATCGACGCCCTTCCAACCGGTAGCCGGCCGATGCGAGGAATCGATCACCTGCGACGGCCCGTGAGGACCGTCGGGCTGGAAGCGCGAGGCGGGATCGGGATACGCCTCCCGCTCATCATCGAGACGGAAGCGGTAGAGCGTGCCGGCGCCGGCCCCCTGGACGAGGCCGGAAAAGTAGCCGCCCTGCTCGGCATCGAGCGGATGGTCGCGATCGCCGATGACGACCGCGACCTTCCGCCGCGACGGGGCCCAGACCCGGAAATGCACTCCCCCGTCGGCGATCTCTGCGCCGATCGCCCGCCGGCGCGTGAACGACATGCGCCGGCGGACGTGCCGATGACGTGCCTGACTGGCGCGCGGGCGTCCCGCCCGCCAGCCGTCGGGCGTCTCGCCCGGCGGTCGTCACGGCGGCACGAGACGTACCGCCGCTTGCGGGCGGGACGCCCGCGCGCCTACACCATCGCCGAGACCATCACCGGCAGCTCCAGCGCCACCGCTGCGGCGTTCACCGTGGCCGCGATGCGCACCGCATCGTGGACCTGGTCCTCGCTCAGGCCGCCGCTCACCACGACCTGCTCGTGCGAGCGCACGCAGGTTTCGCAGCCGTTGATGGCGCTGACGGCGAGGCAGAAGAGCTCGAAGTCGACCTTCGAGGCGGCCGGCTTTGCGATGCGCTGCATGCGCAGGCGGGCCGGCTTCTCGCCGTACGACGGCTTCCCGATCATGTGCCGGAAGCGGTAGTACACGTTGTTCATGGCCATGAGGGCGGCCGCGGCGAGGGCATCATCGATGACCGCCTCGCCGACCTCCGCCGCGCGGGCGTCGGCGATCAGGGCGTCGCGCAGCGCGGCGGAGCGGGAGGCGACCGCCGAGGCGATCGCCGTCCCCAAACGCTGCGCCGGCGTGAGCGACTCCGACTGCAGCACCGACTGGAGGTTCAGCTTGATGTCGCGCGCGCTGTCGGGAAGCGAGGCGCGGATCTCTTCGACGGCGCTCATGGTCAGGCCACCTTGATCGTGTCCTGCCCCTTCTGCCAGTTGCAGGGGCAGAGCTCATCGGTCTGCAGCGCGTCGAGCGTGCGCAACACCTCGCCGACGTTGCGGCCGACGGAGAGGTCGTTCACGCCGACGTAGCGGATGATACCGTCCGGATCGACGATGTACGTGGCGCGCAGGGCCACCCCGTCCTTCGCGTGCAGGATGCCCAGCTCCTGGACGAACTGCGGAGTGATGTGCACCAGCGGCGTCGGCAGGTCCGCCAGGTCGGCGTGCGCGTTGCGCCAGGCGAGGTGCGAGAACTCGTTGTCCGTCGAGCCGCCGACGACCACCGCGTCGCGGTCGGCGAAGTCGGCCGTCTTTTTGCCGAACTCGACGATCTCCGTCGGGCAGATGAAGGTGAAGTCCTTCGGGTAGGAGTAGAAGACGATCCACTTCCCGGCGTACGTGCCGTTCGTGACTTCCTGGAACTCTTTCCCCTTCTCGCGGCCGATGTTCGCGTTCAGGCGGAACTGGGGAAACTTGTCTCCAACTGTGAGCATGTGAGGGAACTCCTTCGTTTGATGTGTGTCGTGTCAGGAGCGGCGGACGCCGCGCATGACG
>DATEOX010000360.1:0-4931 GCA_035273585.1 Thermoanaerobaculia bacterium | reverse complement strand
GGTCTCCGCGTCAGCCACGATGCCGGCCTCGAAGTCCTCGTATGAGACCTTGAACATGCTGGCGAACGAACGGAGGGCGGCCATGGCCCGCCTGGCATAGATCCGCGCCTTCTCGGAGGCGCTGAGCCGGAAGAGGAACGTCCGCAACTGCGGGGCGAAGATCTCCGCCAGGCTGTCCCCCTCCGGCGCCTCGATGATGCTGATGAGATACCCCTCCCGCTCGGCGATCTCGGCGATCCGGTTGAGTAGGACGGTCTTGCCCACGCCGCGCAGGCCGAGCAGCATCTGGCTCTTCGCATGCCGCCCGTGGCGGATGCGCTTGAGCGCGATCTCGGCGCGGTCGATGACCGGGCTCCTGCCGGAGAGCTGAGGAGGAGGCGATCCGGCGCCCGGCGCGAAAGGGTTTTCGATGGGGTCCATCGTGGTTAAGAAGAGTTAAGGGGAGTTAAACGGAGTTAAACAACCGCGCTAGTTTAAATGGGTTTAAGCGCGGCGCTGCTGTTTAACCTTGTTTAACTCTGATTAACTGCTGTCGGTGAGTTTAACTGTATTTAAGTTTGTTTAACTTCGCTTAAACTGCTTTAACTTTGCCTAAGCGGGCAGGCGAGGGGAGTCAGTTCGCGCGCCGAGGACGGCCGAGGCCTGGCCAACCAGCGCTGCCGGCCGTGCCGGCGCCGGCCACTACGCCGGCCGGCGCGGGCGGTTCGCGGTCCTCGTAGAAGCGGACGATGCCGCGGTAGATGGCGTCGGCCACCTGCTGGCGGTACTTCTTCGTCTTCATCAGCTCGCGGTCGCGGGCATTGCCGAGGTTGCAGATCTCGAGGAGGGTCCGGGTGGGGACCATGTTGTAGCGGATGATGGCCGGGACCCATTCGCGCCCGCCGCGCACGACGTTGTCCCGCACGGGATCGAACGGGTGGACCTTGAGGCTGCCCTCATCGAACGCATCGATGATTGACTCGGCCAGCTCGCGCGAGAGCCCCTCGGCCTCGAGCGACTCCTTCTCCGAGTGCTTCACCACCGGCCCCTCGCGCACCTCGGCGCGGGCGAGGTAGACGCTGTCGGTCTTCTGATACGAGCCGGTGACGTAGCGCTCGGCCGGGATGTAGGCCATGGCGCCGCGAAGGGACGGATGGAGCGAGTCGGCGTGGATGGAGAGGAAGACGACCTTCTCCTTCGGCGCGCCGGCGCTGAGCGCGCGGCGGAAGATCGAGTTGGCGAGGTACCAGCGGAGGTGGACGCCGACGCGCGCGTCGTCGAGCAAATACTTTGGGCTGGTGAGCACGGCGTGATCGCTGGCCGGACCGAGGAGGTCGCGATCGACCACGTCGTAGCCGAGGGTCTTCGATCTGGTCGTGACCGAGACCTTGGCGGCGGTCTTCTTCTCCAGCACGCGTTTGACGCGGCACATCACGTCGTAGACGTAGCTCGACTCCCAGAGGCCGTCCTGCGTGGTGCCGGAGTCGCGGCCGCCGTGGCCGGCGTCGAGGATGATGTGCACACCGGCGAGGCCTTTGGCCGTGGTGCGCCGGGCCAGCCTTGCGCTTTCCCTCCGCGCCGCCTCGCGCGCGAGGCGTGCCGGGTCGCTCTCGGGGCGGTACTCCGGCAGCAGCAGCGACATCGGGATCTTCACCGGATAGCCGACTGGGATCCTCGCGACGTCCGCGATGCCGTTGAACTTCACGATGCGGTCGACGACGTCGCCGACGTCGTTCGAGTAGACGCGCCCCGTGAAGCGGATGGCCACCGAGGAGTAGAGGGCCTCGCCTTTTTGCAGCCGGTAGACGGCATAAGGCTCGGCCCCACCCCGCTCGAACGTCAGCGCCGGAGCTCCCACGGCGACGGCTTCCACCGTCTCCGCAGCATGCGCATCCGTTGTCCCACGCTCAACCGGATCGTCCTCCGGGTGCCGAACCTCCGCTGCCGACGTCGGTGCATTCTGTCCCTCCGCCTCGCCGCCGCCGAAAGCGGCAGTGAGCAATTGTTTGGGAACGACGATCACGTCACCTTTGCGGGTCGAGAGTCCCTGGGTCGTATTTGCCTTCCGGATGGCCGCGTAGTTCGCGCCGTCTCCGGTGAACCATTCGGCGAGTTTCCAGAGCGACTCCCCCTCGATGCCGGCGGTGCCGACGACGACGTGCTTCCAGCCGTCTTTCGTCGCTTTGTCGGCGGGGAAGAGCGCGGTGATGATCTGCCGCTGCAGTTGCGGCTTGAGCAGCGCGAACGGGACGCGGATGCGCTGCTCGGTGGTGAGCTTGTCGCCCGCGGAGCTGTTGAATGCAGCGAGCTCGCGCCAGCGGTCGCCGTCGCCCATCACGCGCCGGGCCAGGCGCGACCAGGCGTCGCCTTCATGCGGGCGGACGACGACCTCGATCTCGTAGTCGGCCGTGAGGGAGGCGCGGAGCTGGGGGGTGATGTCGGAGGTGATGACCGGCGCGGCAAGGACTGCCGCCGCCTGAAGCATGAGAACCAGGACCCAACCCACCCGCACGATGTCGCATTGTAGCAGTGCCCGCCGGGCCGCCGTTACATAACTGTTGCAGCGCGTCCGCGCGACTTCTGCGAAGGTACGCGCCATGTTCCGCAAGCTCGCCCTTGCCCTATCCCTCGCCGCCACCCTCGCCACCGCCCAGCCGGCCGGCGATCAGCCGGTGGAGAAGACGAAGAAGAACATCAAAGTGCTGACCGGCCTCCCGTCCTCGCAGCTCATCCCGGTCATGTCCTTCATGTCGAACTCCCTCGGCGTGACCTGCGCGCACTGCCACACGGACAAGTGGGAGTCGGATGAGAAGCAGGCGAAGGACGTGGCCCGGACGATGGTCCTGATGCAGCGCGACATCAACGAGCGGCATTTCGGCGGCGAGCTGGCCGTGACGTGCAACAGTTGCCATCAGGGGCGCCTGCGGCCACAGACGATCCCGCTGATCGAGCACGCCGGCTGGAACCAGCCGCCCGCGCCGCCGAAGGTCGATCCCAAGACGCTGCCGGCCGTCGACGACCTGGTGGCGAAGTACATCAAGGCGGCGGGCGGAGCGAAGGAGCTGACGCTCGACGCAAAGGCCACCGCGACGCGGATGAACGGGCGCACCGATCCGGTGAGCGGGCCGGTGGCCTTCCATGTCGGCGCCGAGGGGCTGAAGATCGATACCGAGTTCTCGTATCCGCCGGAGGCCAACCGCGGGCCGGGCATCGCCTTCCTCGGGCCGCTGCGCATCAGGGAAATGTTCAAGGGGATGCAGGTCACGGGCACGGAGAAGGTGCGGGGGCGCGACGCGTACGTGGTCGAGGCGAAGCCGGAGAACGGGCGGCCGGAGCGGCTCTTCTTCGACAAGGAGAGCGGGCTGCTGCTGCGGCGCTACCGCGAGACGCTGACCGACTTCGGCGTGCTGCCCGAGCAGTACGACTTCGAGGATTACCGCGACGTAGCGGGCATCAAGGTGCCGTACACCATCACCTGGTCGCGCGCCGACTACAAGGTGACGCACAAGCTGGAGAGCGTCACGCCGCCGGCATCGTAGGCATCCGGCGCCAGAACTGCGTCTCCGCCTCGTATGCCGCGGCCGCGCGGAACAGCGCGCGCTCACCGAAATGCGGCGCCATGAGCTGCAGCGACAGCGGCAACCCTTCCGCGCTGAAGCCGGACGGCACGGCGATGGCCGGGATGCCGACGAGGTTCGCCGGCGCGGTGAAGATGTCGTTCAGGTACATCGAGAGCGGATCCCCCGTCTTCGCGCCGATGGGAAACGCCGGCTCGGGCACGGTCGGCGTGACGAGCAGGTCGACGCCGGCGAACGCGACGCGGAAGTCTTCCCGCAGCCGCTCGCGCACCGCCTGCGCGCGGCCGTAGTAGGCGTCGTAGTAGCCGGACGAGAGGGCGAACGTCCCGAGCATGATGCGGCGTTTGACCTCGGCGCCGAAGCCTTCGCCGCGCGAGTCGTAGTAGACGTTTTCCAGCGTGCGGGCGCGCTCGCTGCGGTGCCCGTAGCGGAGGCCGTCGAAGCGGGAGAGGTTCGCGCTCGCCTCGGCGTTGGCCACGATGTAGTAGACGGCGATGGCGTAGCCGATGGTCGGGACGCTGATCTCTTCCACGACGCCGCCGAGATGGCGAAGCATTCTCAACGCATCGTCGAAGTTCACCCGCACCTCGCCGGCGAGCTGCTCCACCGCCTCGCGCACCACGCCGAAACGCATGCCTCGCACGCCGCTGCCGAGATCCGCGGAGTAGTCATCGACCGGTACGGAAGACGAGGTCGAGTCGCACGGATCATGGCCGGCGATGATCCCCAGCACCTCGGCGGATTCGCGCACGGTCTTGCTCACGATGCCGATCTGATCCAGGCCCGATGCGAACGCCACGAGTCCCTTGCGGCTGACGCGCCCGTAGGTCGGCTTCAGGCCGACGACGCCGCAGAGCGCGGCGGGCTGGCGCACGGAGCCGCCGGTCTCCGATCCGAGGGCGATCGGCACCATGCGCGCGGCAACGGCGGCGGCCGAGCCGCCGGACGAGCCACCCGGCACGCGCGACGGGTCCCACGGATTGCGCGCCGGGCCGAACGCGGAGTGCTCGGTGGAGGAGCCCATGGCGAACTCGTCGAGGTTCGTCTTCCCCATGATCACCGCGCCGGCGGCCCGCAGGCGGGCGATGGCCGTCGCGTCGAACGGCGAGCGGAAGTCGTGGAGGATGTGCGAGCCGCAGGAGGTCGGCAGCTCGGTCGTGACGATGTTGTCCTTCACGCCGATCGGCATCCCCTCCCCCGCCGCGTCCGACACGCGGAGAAAGGCGTTGAGCGAGGGGTTGCGCGCGACGATCGCCCGCCGGCAGGCATCGACGTACTCCCGATGCGACACCTGCTCGCGCGCCTCGCTCCACGGCAGGTTCAGGATGTCGCGCATCACTCGCCCCCGATGACCTTCGGCACGACGAAGAAGCC
>DATEOX010000359.1:0-6625 GCA_035273585.1 Thermoanaerobaculia bacterium | reverse complement strand
CTCACCGCCACGACGCTCGACAGCGCCCGCCTCGGCAAGGGCCAGCGCGCCGCGATCACGACCGACCAGGCCGCGCCGCGCGTCGCCGCGACTGCAACCGGCGCGCTCGTGGTGTGGGAGGACCACCACGACATCCGCGGCGTCCTCCTCCGCGCCGACGACACGCCGGACGGCGAGCCGTTCGTCATCGCCGGGACCGCCGCGGATGAGCGCCATCCCTCGCCGCTCGCGCTGGACAACGGCGAATACCTCGTCGTCTACGAGGTGGACGGACGCCTCGCCACGCGGCTCGTGCTCACGCAAACGATGCGCAGGCGCAGCCGCTAGCGCTTGCCCAGAAACTCCCGCACCACTTCCGCCACGTCGCGCTTCTTCCCGTCCACCTCGTAGTTCAGGCGGCGCATGGTCGCGTCGTCGATCGAGTCGCCGAGGGACTCGAAGGCGCGCGACGCGGCACGGCACTTCTCGTCCGCGTCCTTGCGGTAGACGACGGCGGCGTCGTACTGGGGGAAGAAGCGGCGGTCATCATTCAGAACCACGAGGCCGAGAGAGGCGATCAGGCCGTCGGTGGAGTTGCCGGCGATGAGATCCACCTCGTTCGAGGCCAGCGCCTTGTAGGTGAGGCCGAGGTCCATCGTCTTCGGCGGCTTCGCGAAGCTGATGCCGTACGCCTGTTGCAGGCCGGGCCAGCCGTCGGGACGCTCGACGAATTCGTAGCCGAAGCCTGGCTGATAGGTGGTCGCCACCTTGCCGAGGTCGGAGATCTTCTGAAGTCCGAGGCTCTGCGCGTCGGCGCGGCGGACGATCATGGCGAACGTGTTGTTGAAGCCGAGGCGCGGGCCCCAGTGGATGCCTTTGCGGTCGTAGGCGCCGACGAGGTTCGCCCGCGGGTCCTTCAAAATCGCCGAGAGCGCGGTGCCGGAGTACTCGACGTAGGCGTCGATCTGCCCCGCGTTGATCGCGCCGTCGCAGACGAACGTGCCGCCCATGTTCAGCTTGCGGTCGACGGCGCATTTCTGCGCCTCGAGCTTCTGCGCCAGCAGCTCGCCGAGGATTACCGACTCGGTGAAGTTCTTCGAGCCGACGACGATCGGGCGCTTCGAGCCGCGGTCGCAGGCGGCGAAAAGGAGCAGGACAGCAAACAGCTTCTTCATTCGCGGATGAGCATACGCTCGACGCCGCTGAGGACGAGATCGGCGATCAGCGCCAGCGCGGCGGCAGGCAACGCGCCGGCAAGGATGAGGCGCGTGTCAACCATGGCCACGCCGCGGAAGATGAACGTGCCGAGGCCGCCCCCGCCCACCGCCGCGGCGATCGTGGCCACGCCGATGCCCACCACCGTCGCGATGCGGACGCCGGCCACGATCGTCGGCATGGCCAGCGGCAGCTCGACTTGCGTCAGGAGCTGGCGCGGCGTGAGCCCGAGGGCGATGCCGGCGTCGCGCACGACCGGATCGACGCCGCGGATGCCGGTGAACGTGTTGCGCACGATGGGCAGCAGCGAATAGAGGATGAGGGCCACGATCGCCGTGCGCATGCCGATGCCGCCGATCAGCGGCACGGGGATCAGGAAGCCGAAGAGCGCGAGCGAGGGAATGGTCTGGATGGCGTCGATGATCCGCAGCACGAGGCGCGAGGCCTTCGCGTGGCGGGTGCACCAGATGGCCAGCGGGATGCCGATGGCGATGGCGATCACGACCGCGACGAGGACGATCAGCACGTGCTCGCCGGTCATGCGGGCGATGTCCGCCGCCAGGCCGCTCATGCGCTGCCCGCCGGCAAGGTCGCGCTGGCCACGAACTGCCGCACGAGCGGCACCTTCTGCTGCACGAAGTCGCGCGACGGCGCGTCGACCACGATCCGACCGCCGTCGAACAGCACGATCCTCTCCGCCACCCGCAGCGCCTCGGCCAAGTCGTGCGTGACGAAGACGATCGTGGCGTCGGCGCCCAAGGCGCGGAAGGCATCCTGCAGCTCGCGCCGCACGATCGGATCGAGCGCGCCGAACGGCTCGTCGCAGAGGAGGATCGACGGATTGGCCACCATCGCCCTGGCGATGCCCACCCGCTGCTGCTCGCCGCCGCTGAGCGACCGCGGGCGCCGCTCGCCGAACTTTTCGATCGGCATGCCGACACGGGCCATCACCTCGGCTGCCGCCGTGCGCGTCCGCGCCGCGTCCCAGCCGAGGAGGCGGGGGATGGTGGCGATGTTCTCGAAGACCGTGCGGTGGGGGAAGAGACCGGAGCCCTGGATGATGTAGCCCGTCCGGCGGCGCAATGCGATGAGGTCCGTCCGCGCGAGCGGGGCGTCATCCACGAGGACCTCGCCGCGGGTCGGCCTGACCAGGCCGTTGATCAGGCGCAGCGAGGTCGTCTTGCCCGCGCCGCTCCGGCCGATGAACGCCACCGACTGCCCGGCCGGGATCTCCAGCGTGACGTCGCGCAGGATCGGCTCGCCGCCCGGCGCGTCGACGCGGACGTCCCGCAGCTCGATCGAAGAGGGCATGAGGCATTATGGCCGAGCATGAAACGGGCGTGGCTTTTCGCCGCGGTCCTCGCCGCCGCGGCGGCCCGGCTGCTGCTGCAGAACGCCGCGCTGCCGCCGTACGCCGGCCTGGACGAGGTCTACCACGTGGCGCGCCTCGTCTTCGTGCTGCAGGAGGGGCGCGATCCCGACATCCGAGAGGACTCGATCGCGCCGTACCTCCTCGCCTCGACGCTCAACGCGCCGGGCGCGATCCCGACCTTCGGCCTGATCGCCGCCCGCTGGCCGGAGCTCCTCCGCGAGCGCGGTGGCCGCGTGCTCCTCGACCGCGAGCCGGACCGCGGATACGGCGGCCCGAATTACGAGGCGCAGCAGGCGCCGCTCTACTACCGCGTCGCCGCGCCGCTCGCGCATCTGCTGCCGCACCGCACGCAGCTCCGCGAGCTGCAACTGTGGCGATTGCTCTCCGTCTTCTTCGCCCTCCTGACGGTGCTCGCCACGGCGCTCCTCGGCGAGCACTTTTACGGCGCGCGCGGCGTGCTCGCGGCGGTGCTCCTGCCGCTGCTCCCGACCTGGCTGACGCTGGTCGTCCGCGCCGGCAACGACTCGCTGGCCTGCGCGCTGCTCGCCTTCGCGCTGCTCGTGACGATCCGCGGCGGCCCGGTGGCCCTCGAGGCGCTGCTCTGGGCCGCGGCGCTGGCGACGAAGCTCTACACCTGGCCGGTGCTGGTGATCGTGATCTTCTTCTGGCCGAGGAGCCGGAAGCGGCTGCTGATCTGCGGCGCCGCTTGCCTGGTCTCGCTGGCGCTGACCATCGCCTTCCTGGCGTCGCACACGCGCAACCCGGTAGGCGTCTTCGGCTTCGACGCGCCCGTCGCCCGAGCCGCCGCGCGCCAGCCCATCGCCTATGCCGAGATGATCAAGACCACGCTGGCCAGCGCCGTCTGGACGAGCGGCCAGCACGGCGATGCTCTCCGCATCGGCGGCATGCTCCTCTACGCGTTGCCGCTGATCGCCGTCCTGCTGGTCGGCATCACCCGCGCGAAGCAAAAGCGGCTCGTGATCGCGGCGCTGATCGCCTTTGGCGCGGCCCAGCTCGTCAACGCCGCGGCATTCATCCGCCAGGCGCAAGCGGCCGGGCTCGCGCTGCCGCTGGGGGGGAAGGAAGGTTGGTACTGGTATGTCCTCGCGCCGCTCATCGTGGCGCTCGTGTTCCCGAAAACGCCGCTCCGGTTCCTCGCCGTCTGGCTCCTCGGATGGGACGTCCTGATCCACGAATGCGCGCTCTTTCACGACTTCGCGGGCACGAGCACGCCGGCGCAGCCGTCTTTCTTATTCAGATGGGGACCGCTTCATGCACCGTTCACCGCGCGGCTCGCCGGCATCGCCGTCGGGCCGCTGGCCGGCGCGCTCGTGGCGTTACGCCTGGTGCAGGCCGGCGCGATGGCCGCGGCATTCGTCTTAGAATCATCCGATGACCGAGACACTCACGCTGGAAGCTGAACGGCGCACGCATCGCTCGGAGCGCCTCCCGGTGGCCGTCCTCGGCGCGACCGGCTCGGTCGGGCAGCGCTTCGTCCAGCTCCTCGACCATCACCCCTGGTTCCGACTGACCGAGGTCGTCGCCTCCGAGCGGAGCGCCGGCAAGCGCTACGCCGAGGCGGCGGACTGGCGCCTGGAGACGACGCTTCCCACCGATGCCGCGGCGCTCACGGTCAAGAACCTCGGCGACCCGCTCGACGCCCGCCTCGTCTTCTCCGGCCTCGACTCCTCGGTCGCCGGCGACGCGGAGGAGCTGTACGCCAGTCAGGGCTGCGTCGTCGTCTCCAACGCGAAGAACCACCGCATGGACGCCGACGTCCCGCTGCTCATCCCCGAGCTCAACGCCGATCACATCCGGGCCATCGAGCGCCAGCAGCAGCGCCGCGGCGGCCGCGGCTACATCGTGACGAACCCCAACTGCTCGACCGTCGGCCTGGCCATGGCCATCGCCCCGATCGAGCGGCGGTGGGGCATCGAGACGATGCATGTGACCACGATGCAGGCCATCTCCGGCGCCGGCTACGCGGGCGTCGCGTCGTACGCGATCCTGGACAACGTCGTGCCGTACATCGGCGGCGCCGAGGAGCAGAAGATCGAGTCCGAGCCGCAGAAGATCCTCGGCAAGTGGGATGGGAAGCAGTTCGTCCCGGCGCCGTTCCGCACCTGCGCGCAGGTGAACCGCGTGCCGGTGATCGACGGGCACCTGATGACCATCGCCCTGGCCACGCGCGAGAAGGTCCGCGACCTCGGCGAGGTGCGGGAGGCGATCGAGTCGTTCGAAGGCGAGCCGCAGATGCTCCGCCTGCCGAGCGCACCGATCCGGCCGCTGCACTACATCGACGCCATCGACCGCCCCCAGCCGCGGCTCGACCGCGACCGCGAGCGCGGCATGGCCGTCTCCGTCGGCCGGCTGCGCGAGTGCCCGCTCATGACCCTGCGCATGGTCGCCCTCGTGCACAACACCATCCGCGGCGCGGCGGGGGCGGCGCTGCTGAACGCGGAGCTGCTCGACGCGAAGGGGTTGCTGTGACCGCTCGCTCACAAGAACCCTCGCCCCGCCTGCGGGGAGAGGGTGGCCGAAGGCCGGGTGAGGGGTTGCCGCAGAATCCCCGCCCCTCATCCGCGCAAGAACCCTCGCCCCGCCTGCGGGGAGAGGGTGGCCGAAGGCCGGATGAGGGGTTGCCGCAGAATCCCCGCCCCTCATCCGCCCAAGAACCCTCGCCCCGCTTGCGGGGAGAGGGTGGCCGAAGGCCGGGTGAGGGGCCGCCGCAGAATCCTCGCCCCTCATCCGCCCTCCGGGCACCTTCTCCCCGCCGCGCGGGGAGAAGGGTCTTGCTACGGGCGGAGGAGGGACGATGATCGTCATCAAGTTCGGCGGCACCTCCGTCGGCGACGCGCAGCGCGTGGCGAACGCCATCGACATCGTCGCCGAGCGGCGGCACCTCAAGCCGATCGTCGTCGTTTCGGCACTCTCCGGTGTCACGAACGACCTGGTGGCCGCGTCCGAGGCGGCGCGCGCCGGCGAGATCGCGCGCGTGGACGAGATCATCGCCCGCATCCGCCAGCGTCACGAGGACGTCGCCGTGCAGCTCGTGCAGCAGAAGTTCGACTTCCTCGACGCCTTCATGAAGCAGCTCGACAAGCAGCTCGAGCAGATCCACACCATCCTCCGCGGCTTCACTCTCCTGGGCGAGATCACCGACCGGGCGAAAGACAAGGTCGCGGCCTTGGGCGAGAAGCTCTCCTCGGTCCTCTTCGCCTACTCGATGAAGATGCGCGCGCTGCCGGGCGAGCATGTCGACTCCGAGGATGTGGTTATCACCGACGACCGCTTCTGCGAGGCATCGCCGCTGATGGAGGAGACGCGCGAGGCCGCGCGGCGCGTGCTGCTGCCGCACCTCGAGCGCAACCTCATCCCGGTGATGGGCGGGTTCATCGGCCGCACGCGCGACGGCGCCACGACGACCCTCGGGCGCGGCGGCTCGGACTACAGCGCGGCCATCGTCGGGGCGGCGGTCGGGGCGAGCGAGATCCAGATCTGGACGGACGTCGACGGCATGATGACCTGCGATCCGCGCCTCATCGCCGGCGCGCGGGTCATCGACCGCATCTCGTACGTCGAGGCGGCGGAGCTGGCCTGGTTCGGGGCCAAGGTGCTGCATCCGAAGACCATCGCCCCGGCGGTCGAGCAAGGCATCCCGGTGCGCGTGCTCAACACGCACAACGTCGCCAGCCCCGGCACGCTGGTCACGGAAGAAGGCGACAGCCGGCGCGGCGGCCCGCGGGCGGTGGCGGTGAAGAAAGGCATCACCGTCGTGCACATGACCTCCAACAAGATGCTCGGCGCGCACGGCTTCCTGGCCAAGCTCTTCGCCGTCTTCGAGGAGCTGGAGATCTCGGTGGACCTCATCACCACGTCGGAGGTCTCGGTCTCGGTGACGGTGGACGACATGGACCCGCGGCTTCCGGCGCGCCTCGCCGACGTGGCCGACGTGGAGGTCATCGAGCGGCAGTGCATCGTGGCCATCGTCGGCCGGCAACTGATGGAGGACGCGCAGGTCGGCGCGCGCGTCTTCAGCGCCATGCAGGGCGTCCCGAT
>DATEOX010000358.1:0-2207 GCA_035273585.1 Thermoanaerobaculia bacterium | reverse complement strand
AGTCGACGGCGATGCGGGAGGCGATCTCGCCCGCGGCATGGCCGCCCATGCCGTCGGCGACGAGGAAGAGGTGCGCGTCTTTCTCGACGAGGTAGGAGTCCTCGTTGTGCTGGCGCTGCCGCCCGACGTGCGTTAGACCCGCTGCCTTCAGCATCCTCAACCCTTCCGGAAAAGAGTAAACCCTTTCCCGGCTTCCTTCGACGTTCCGCGCAGCTCGGCCAGCGCGGTCTGCACCTCGGCGTTTTCGGGGTCCCACTTCGCGGCGTCGTCCAGATAGCGCTCCGCTTTTGCCGACAGTCCGGCGCGCTTGCAGATGAGGCCCGCATCCTTGAGATAGACCGGATTGACCGGCTCGCGCTGCACGGCCGTCTCGATGGCCTGCACCGCCTGGCGCATCATCGATGGCATGCGCGCCGCGGCCAGGGCGACATAGTGGAACGCCTTCGCATCCTGCGGATTGTGCTTGGCGGCGAGGTCGAAGTTCTCGTACGCGTTGCGCACGTCGCCGTCCTTCCAGGCCTTCACGCCCTTGGCCAGGTAGGCCTTGGCGATCTGCGCGAAATCGATCGTCGGCTTGTCGATGCCGGCCGCGATTTCCCCGTCGTGCTGCTTCCGCCGCGCGGGATTGGTCAGCACGTTCACGGCCTCGGTGAGCGTCTGAAAGCGGCGCTCCGCCTCCGCCTTGTCCGGCCCCTTGTAGCGGTCGGGGTGCTGCTCCCGCGCGAGGCGCCGGAAGCGGTCGCGGATCTCCTGGTCGGATGCGGACCGTTCGACGCCCAGGACCTCGTAATAGTTGACCTTCATCGGGGATTTTCAGTGTCGTTGCGTGCGAGCCAGATAGAACTTGCGGGCGGTCAGCCGGACGATCTCGCTGACGCCCTTGTCGTCCTTCAAGCCCTTCAAATCACGCAAGACTAATCGATTGATGAGCGGCAGGACAAGGCCTATAGGAGCCTTCGGATTGCGCGCCAAGGTGAGCATGATCGGGTATTTCGACATCCAGTCGCGGCGGGTGCCGATGATGCGCAGCACTTCCTCTTCCACGTTGCGCATGCCGGCGATCGACTCCACCTCGTTCTGGGTGATGCGCGGGTTGCGCATGGCCGCGGTGGCCACGATCTTGTTGCGCTCGCGCACCAGGAGCATGCGGATCATCCGGTCCCCGCGGAAGGCCAGCAGCACTTTCTCGGCCACGGTCATGTGCTGCAGACGGGCCCAGACCGCCTTCGCCTTGTCGTCCTTCTTCTCCAGCTCATTGAGGTCGACGATGGCGCTCGGCGTCCGCGGCGCCTCCTGCTCGGCCAGCTCCAGGAGGTCGGCGATCGGGTCGAGCGGCTCGATGGCGATCTCGTCGCTCGGCTCGCCGGCCGGCTCCCCCTCCTCCGTCATCGGCCGCACTTTCTCGAAGAACTCCTCCCGCGTCTCCAGCGCCCGGCGGCGCGCGTCGGGCGTGAGGCGGGCGTTCGAGAGGAGCGCGTTGAGGATCTCCGGCGCGCGGAGGATGCGCGCCTGGTTGATGACGATCACGTCCTGCACCGCCGGCTCGGCCCGTCCGGCCAGCTCGACCACCGCGGCGTCGGGGGTGGAGCGGTTGCGGATCGCCGCCTCCAGCACCACCGGATCGCGGCTGGCGCGCATGATCAATTGCAGGTGCTGCGGCGGCGTGGTGTCGCTGGCGGCCACGGCCACCACGATGCGCGTCGGCACGTCGGCCAGCGCGGCCTGCGCCGTGTCCGCCACTTCCGTATCGGCCGAGGCGGCGAGGTAGGCCAGCACGGCCACGAGGTCTTCCTGGCCCAGCGGGAGGTAGCCGCGGGCGATGGTGAGGATGACGTCCCGCGGATAGGCGCCCGACTCGATGAGGGGGATGACGGCCGATGCAGTCAGCTCGGCCGAGGGGGTGCTCATGGCGTGGAGCTCCGGAGCTCTTCCAGCTTGGCGCGGTCGAAGACGAGCTTCCTGCGCGCCTTGCCTTTCTCGCCGACGCTGGGGATGGGCGTCTCGTTGAGGGTGAGGCTCACGCCTCCGGCGTTGCCGATGACGCGGAAGTAGAAGCGCTCTTTCGCCTCGAACGCGCGTTGCTCGCCTTTGTGCACGACTTCGTCGATGGCCGGCTGGCCGTCGACGTCGAGGTCGATCCATGAGTCTTCGCTGGCATCGATGACGAGCCGCAGCGTGGAATCGTCGCGCGGCGGGGGGGTGGGCTG
>DATEOX010000357.1:0-3761 GCA_035273585.1 Thermoanaerobaculia bacterium | reverse complement strand
TCATGCGGCCGGTGCCGATGGGCACGGTCGACTTCGTGATGACGAGCTTCGGGCCGTTCATGTGCTGCGCGATCTGGCGCGCCACTTCCTCCACGTAGCGCAGGTCGGCGGAGCCGTCCGGCCGGGGCGGCGTGCCGACGGCGATGAAGATGGCCCGCGCGGAGCGGATGGCATCCGGCAGGTTGGTGGTGAAGCTGAGGCGGCGCTCCTCGACGTTCTTGCTGACGATCTGCTCGAGGCCCGGCTCGTAGATGGGAATCACGCCCCTGCGCAGGGCATCGATCTTGTTCACGTCGATGTCGACGCAGATCACGTCGTTGCCGAAGTCGGCGAGGCCGGCGCCGGTGACGAGGCCGACGTACCCCGTTCCAATGACTGCGATGTCCACGTTGGGGACTCCTTACGGGAGGTTGGGGCGCTACGGGGTGCGCCGCGCGCGGCGCATCCTAGCATTTACGGCTTCGAAGTCGTCGTCATCGTGGTCATGGTGTCCGTCGCCGGAGCCGGCACCGGGATGGGCGCCACCTCGGGGACCGTCTCCGTGCTGGTGGTCGTCGGCGGCACCACCGGCGGCGTGATGGGCGCCGGCGGCGCGACGTCGGTCTTGACGGCCGGGGCAGGCGGCGCCGTCTTCTTCTCCTCGTTGTAGCGCTTCTCGATGCCGCTCTGCTGCCGGTTGCGGATCAGCCAGCGCAGCAGCTTCGACTCGTTGATGCCGATCAGGATGTCGTTGATCGACTCGTACACGGACGGGTCGGAGATCAGCTTGCCGGCCGTCCCCTCGCCCGAGTTCAGCTTCTGCACCGCGGCGTTGAGCTGGTTCAGCAGACCGGAGAACTCGCCCAGGGCCTGATCGCCGTAGGCCTTGTCGTTGATGAGGCGCGGCACGAGCCCTTCGCCCTTCTGCAGCGACTGGGAGAAGGTGGCGAGGTTCGACGACGTCGTCTGCAGGTTCTGCACGAGGTCGTACACCTTCTTCTTCCCCTCCGGGTCGTTGAGGAGCGCGGGGAGCATGCCGTTGTTCGAGTCGAGGCTGCGCTGCACGTTGGACGTGATGGCCTGCAGCGACTGCGCGGCATTGGCCAGGGAGCCGGTGAGTTGGTCGGCGTACTTGTCGTCGTACACGAGCTTGCCGAGGACGCCCTTGCCGCTCTCCACGTGGGAGAGGATCGAGTTCGTCTTGTTCAGCGTGGTGAGGAACGTGTCGGTGATGCGCTGCTTCGTCTCCGGGGTGCTGGTCAGCTCGCCGAGGAGGCCCTCGCCGCGGTCGACGCGGGAGAGGATGTTCTTCAGCGAGTAGGAAATCTGAACGAAGTTGTCGACCAGGTCTTCACCGGACGTGATCAGCTGCTCGTAGTTCGTCTGGCGCTGGGCGGGGATGATGGACCCCGGCTCGAGGGCGTCGAGGCGCGGGCTGCCGGGAGTGATGTCGATGTAGGCGTCGCCGGCCAGGAGGCCGAGCTTCTTGAGCCGCGCCCGCGAGTCGCCGCGGATGCGCTCGGCGAACTTGCGGTCGACCATCAGGGAGATGCGGACGTCGCGTTGCTTCGGGTCGCGGGGCAGCTCGATGTCCCGCACCACGCCGACGGTCACGCCGGAGATCTTCACCGGGTTGCCCTGGGCCAGGCCGGCCACGCTGTCGAAGCGGACTTCGTACTCGTTCTTGCGGGCGAAGATCTTCTGCTCCGAGCCGATGAAGAAGAGGAAGACCATCAGCACGACGAGGGAGATGGAGACCAGGAGGCCGACGCGGATCGTTTTCGATTTGGGTGTAGGTGCCATTCGGTTTAGCTCATTTCGTCGGCTGCGCGGCCGAGACGGCCGAGGCCTTGAGGAACTCGCGGAGGATGGGATGGTCGGAGTCGCGCGCGTCGTCCATCGTGCCGACGAACTCGAATACGCCCTTGCTCAGGAACGCGACGCGGTCGCCGACGGAGAAGGCGCTCTGGATGTCGTGCGTCACGACCACGGACGTGACGTTCAGCTTCGACTGCAGGTCGATGATCATCTCGTTGATCTTCTGCGCGGTGATCGGATCGAGGCCGGTGGTCGGCTCGTCGTACAGGATCATCTTCGGGTCGAGGACGATCGAGCGGGCCAGGCCCACGCGCTTGCGCATGCCGCCGGAGAGATCGACCGGCATCAGGTGCTCGGTGTTCGGCAGGCTGACCAGCTCCAGCCGCTCGCGCACTGCGCGGGCGATCTCCTCTTCCCCCATGTCGGTGTGCTCGCGCAGCGGGAAAGCGACGTTCTCGAAGACGGTCATGGAGTCGAAGAGCGCGCCGGACTGGAAGAGCATCCCGAACTTCTTCCGGACCCGGTAGAGCTCCTCCTCCGGAAGGTCGGTGATGTCCTCGTCCTCGACCAGCACGCGGCCCGCGTCCGGCGCCTCGAGGCCGAGCATGTGCCGCAGGGTCACCGACTTGCCGGTGCCCGAGCCGCCGAGGATCACCAGCACCTCGCCGCGATAGACGGTGAGGCTCGCGCCGCGCAGGACCTGCTTGGGGCCGTAGGCCTTGTGCACGTCGCGGAACTCGACGAACGGTTCGCGCGGATGGCGCCGCCGGTCGGGGGTCTCGCGCGGCACGGCGCGCCGGTCTGTGGTGAGCGTCTCGGTCATCAGGAGATGAAGAGGAAGAGCTTAGTCAAGAAGAAGTCCATGATCAAAACCGTGATCGCGCCGGTGACGACGGTCATGGTCGTGGCCCGGCCGACGCCGTCCGCCCCGCCCGTGGTGCGCAGCCCGTTGTAGCAGGCGATGATGCCGATGCCGAAGCCGAAGAAGAAGGTCTTCCCCACGCCCGACGCGATGTCGTTGAAGTGCAGGGTGGTGACGACGCTGCGCAGGTAGTAGTTCGAGTCGAGGTGCAGGTTCCCGACGGCGATCACGAGGCCGCCGAGGATGCCGATGGCGCAGGAGATGACGGTCAGCAGGGGGAACATCACGGTCGTGGCGAAGACGCGGGGGAAGACGAGCTTGCGCACCGGGTTGGTGGCAAGCGCGCGCAGGGCATCGATCTGCTCGGTCACTTTCATGGTGCCGATCTCCGCCGTCATGCCCGCCCCCACCCGCCCGCCCACCATCAGCGACATCAGCACCGGCGCGAGCTCCCGCACGAGGGAGAGGGAGACGACGGTGCCGACGAACAGCTTCCCGCCGAACTCGGCCAGCGAGTAAGCCGTCTGCAGCGCCAGCACCATCCCGATGAACAGGGAGGTGATGGCCACGATGGAGAGCGACCGCACCCCCACCTGCTCCATCTGAGGCGTGAGCAGCCCCCGCTCGTACGGCCCCTTGAACCCCTGCTTGAGCACCTGCATGGCGAGCTCGGCCACGCCCCCGACGTTGAAGAATGCGTCTTCGGCGCTCCGGCGCAGCCCCGCCCACACACCGGGCTGGGCGCCGTCGATCTCGAGCGGGGTGTCAGTCATGCGGTCCTCGGAACAATGAGGGGGGCGAGTTTAATCGCTTCAGTTGAGTTGAACTTCACGGTGAATTTTATACTTTGAACGGTCTAAAATATAATTTGCCCGCCAGTTTGATAGTTCGCTAGCAAATCATGAACGCGGACGAATTCGTTGCCACCACCGGACAGCTCATCCAGACGGAAAATGCCTGGGCCTTCAGTCCGGCTCCGCTTCCGCCTGAGCTCGATTCGACGTGGCCTCTGCTTCATGCGGCGACGATCGCCGACCGCGCGGTCGGTACCCTGGCCGGCATCGGCCGGACGCTGCCCAATCCGGAGCTGCTGATCAAGCCG
>DATEOX010000356.1:0-23432 GCA_035273585.1 Thermoanaerobaculia bacterium | reverse complement strand
GGTGGCCTCGCTCGATCCACGAGGCGAACAGCGAGGCGTGACCGTCCTGTAAAGAGGCGGCGCCGAGGCGGAGGACGCCCTGCTCGCGGGCGACCTGCTCGAGCGTGGGCCAGACTTGGGAGAGTTTCGTGATCATTCAGTGCGCCGGCCGCGGCGGAGGGTGAACGTTGCGACCTCCGGGCGGCAGAGGATGCGCAGCGGAGGGACGGCGCCGATGCCGCGGCTGACGTAGAGCAACACGTTGCGTATCCGGTGAAATCCTGCGGCATACGCCCCCTCGTGCCGCGACGGCACCACCACCGCGCCGAAAAACGGGAAGCGGATCTGTCCGCCATGCGTGTGGCCGCAGACGAGGAGGTCGAGGCGGCGGCCGTCGAGCAGGTCGACGATGTCCGGATGATGGCTGACGCCGACGGCCGGCGGGTGGTCGGCGATCGGCGCGAACGCCGCGGCCACGTCCGGCGTGCCGCGGTACATCTCGTCGATGCCGACCAGCCAGAGGCGGTCGCCATCGCGATGCAGGGTCACGGCGCGGTTGGTGAGGAGCGCAATGCCGTGGGAAGCGAGAGTCGCGCTGACGAGGTTCGCGCCGGCCCAGTAGTCGTGATTGCCGAGCACGGCGAACACGCCATCGTGTGCCGTGAGATCGGTCAAAAGAAGCTCGCCCATCAAAGGGATGTCGCGCTGCCAGGTGACCAGGTCGCCGCCGAGCAGCACGAGATCGGGATCGAACGCACGCGCGGCGGCGACCACCTCCCGGTAGAACGAGCGGCGCATGAAGCCGGCGACGTGCGTGTCGGTGAGGAACGCGATGCGATAGCCGTCGAACGCGGCGGGGAGGTCGTCGATGAAGACTTCGTGCCGAGTGACCTCGATGTCATAGAGATCGTTGTGCAGCCAGCGGCGGCGCGCGCCCGACGGTTGCGAGACGACGCCGATCAGCGGCACATCCCTCAGTTGCAGCGCGTGCAGGCGCTCGACGATCCAGAGCAGGCCGACGGCGGCGGCGATGAGGAGCCAGGCCGAGCCGAGCTTGGCGAAGACGATCGACCAGGCCATCTCCTCCAGCCGCTCGGGCGCGAGCCACTCGACGATCCGCGTCGACTGCAGGCGGTCGATCCAGTTGCTCAGCGGCCAGAACATCAGCGTCAGAGCGAGGAGCAGCGGCGGGACGGCGAACATCAGCCAGTTCCACGGCGAGCGCTCCTCGCGATGGCTGCCGAAGACGAAGCGGTTGAGGATGTAGAGGAAGACCCGCGCGTCGCCGAGGAGGGCGAGCAGCACGAGAAACGCGAAGAGGGGGCGGATCACAACCGGACGAGGATAGGCGCGATCAGGTTCTCCGGCACGCGGATCGTGCCGAGGGTCTCGGAGGTTTTCACCGACCCATGGTCATCGGAGCCGCCGGTGGTGAACTTGCCGCGGAAGCGGGCCAGGTTGGCGAAGAGCTCGCGGTCCTCCTCCGGCACGTCCGGATGGAAGACCTCGACCGCGTCGACGCCGGCGTCGAGCAGCTCGGTCACGAGCTGCGCCTTGTCCGGATAGTGCGACGGATGGGCGATGGAGAGCAGGCCGCCGGCGCCATGGATCAGCGCCACCGCCTCATCGACCTGGAAGCGCTCCTTCTCGACGTAGCCGGGTTTGCCGGTGCCGAGGAGCGTGTCGAAGGCTTCGGCGACCGAATCGGCATGGCCCTTCTCCACCAGCGCGCGTGCGACGTGCGGCCGCCCGAGGGCGCCTCCGGCGGCGAGCTCCTCGACGCGCTGCAGGGTGATGTCGAAGCCGAGGGAGCGGAGGCGCTCGACCATGCGCTGGCCGCGGCGCTGGCGCGCGTCGCGGAAGGTGCGCAGGCGGGCGTCGATGCGCTCGTCGAAAGGATCGAACGCGTAGGCGAGGATGTGCACGTCGACGCCGCGGTACCCGCACGACAGCTCCGTGGCGGGCACGAGGGTCACGTCATGCTGATCGGCGTAGCGCTTGATCTCGAACCAGGCGGCGAGGTTGTCGTGGTCGCTGATGGCCACGATCTCCAGACCGTGCGAGCGGGCGACGTCGATGACTTCCCGGGGTGAGCGCGTGCCGTCGGAGTGATAGGTGTGCAGGTGCAGGTCGGCGAACCGCATGTCGGATGCGCTACCGGCGGCGGAGGCTTGGCCACCTACGCCGCCGGCCGGGCCGGCCTAGATCTTGCGCGCGGCCTTCTTCAGGGTCTTGGCCGAGCTCTTGAGGGCGGAGCGGGCGTAGTCGCGCGCGCCTTCGACCACGTCGTCCGTGATCTCTCCGGCCTTCTTCGAGACCTTCTTCACGATCGGCTTGGCCGCCTTCTTGATCTCCTTGATCTTCGGGGCGGCGGCCTTCTTGACCTTCTTCACCGTCTCCTTGACGACCTTCTCGCCTTCTTTGACGGCTTTGTTGGCGGCTTTCTTGATGTCCTTCGATTTGAGCGCCACGGCGTTCCTCCTTCAAAACCGCGAGGATAGCAGACTCAAACCGTCGGCTGCTCGGTCGGCGCGAGTCCGATGACCACATCCTCGCAGCGGTTGCAGAGCTGCCCGGCCTCGGCGACCTCTTCGCGGTACTTCCAGCAGCGGCCGCACTTGTTGCCGCGCGCGGGCTTCATCGTGACGCCGATCCGGCCGACGTCTTCGACCTCGACAAAGTCTGCCACCTCGACCGCGGGCTGCCAGTCGACGTGCGAGACGATGAAGATGTCGGCCAGGTCGACGTCCGAGAACGCGCTGCCGTCGCCGTGCAGCACGACGTCCGCTTCCAGCGACTGCCCGATCTGCCGCGCGTTGCGGGCGCGCTCGAGCACCTCGTTCACCTTCTCGCGCAGGCGGAAGACGCGCTCCCACCGCGCCGCGTCGGTGTCGGAAAGCCTGGCCTCCAGCTGCGGGAAATCGGTGAGATGCACCGAGCGCTCCTTCTGCCCGGGCATCGCCTCGTAAATCTCCTCGGCCGTGAAGCAGAGGATGGGGGCCATGATGCCCACCAGGCCGCGCAGCGCGTGGTACATGGCCGTCTGCGCGGAGCGGCGCTCGCGGCTGGCCGGCGCGTCGCAGTACAGCGTGTCCTTCTGCACGTCGAGATAGACGGCGGAGAGGTCGACCGTGCAGAGGTCGAGCACGCGGTGATAGACGACGTGGAACTCGTAGTCGTCGTATGCCTGGCGGCAGCGCTCCAGCATCCGGCTGACGCGGTCGAGCACCCAACGGTCGATGGGCAGCAGTTGCTCGATCGGCAGCGCATCCGTCTCCGGGTTGAAGTCGTTCAGGTTCGAGAGCAGGTACCGCGCCGTGTTGCGCACCTTGCGGTACGCCTCGGCGATGCGGGCGATGATCTCCTTGCCGATGGCCATGTCGTCGCGGTAGTCGATCATGGCCACCCACATCCGGATGATGTCCGCGCCGTGCTGCTTCATGATGTCCTGCGGCTCGACGACGTTGCCGATCGACTTGGACATCTTCCGGCCCTTCTCGTCGACCACGAAGCCGCAGGTGATGACCTGCTCGTACGGCGCGCCGCCTTCGATGCCGGTGCCGACGAGCAGCGAGGAGTGGAACCAGCCACGGTGCTGGTCGTGCCCCTCGAGGTAGACCGCCGCCGGCCAGGTCAGCTCCTCGCGCCGCTTCAGCACGGCGAGGTGCGAGCAGCCGGAGTCGAACCAGACGTCGAGGATGTCGCGCTCCTTGCGGAAGGCGCTGCTCCCGCAGTCGCACTTGTGACCGGCAGGCAAAAAGTCGGCCGCGTCGTGCTCGTACCAGGCGTCGGAGCCTTCCGTGCGGAAGACCTCCGTCACCTTGGCGAAGAGCTCGGGCGAGGAGACGACCTCGTTGCACTGCTCGCAATAGAGCACGGTGATCGGCACGCCCCACAGCCGCTGGCGGGAGATGCACCAGTCCGGACGGTTGGCGATCATCAGCGAGATACGCTCCTGGCCCCACGCGGGGTACCACTTCACCTTCCGGATCTCGTCCAGCGCGCGCTGCCGCAGCCCCTTCTCGTCCATCGAGATGAACCACTGCTCGGTGGCGCGGAAGATGATCGGGTTCTTGCACCGCCAGCAGTGCGGATACGAGTGAGTGATCGTCTCCTGATGGACGAGCGCGCCGCGCTCGCGCAGCGTCTCGATGATCAGCGGGTTGGCCTTGAAGACGTGCATGCCGGCCCACATCGGCACGTCGGACGTGAACTCGCCGCGGTGGTTGACCGGCGTGTAGATCTGCAGGCCGTAGCGCTGGCCGGTGTGGAAGTCGTCCGAGCCGTGGCCGGGCGCGGTATGCACGAGGCCCGTGCCCTGGTCCAGCGTGACGTAGTCGCCGAGGACGAAACCGCCTTCGCGCTCCAGGAAGGCGTGCCGGTAGCGGATGCCTTCCAGCGTCGCCCCTTTGAAAAGCTTCACCTGGCGGATGTCCGTCCAGCCGAACTTCTTCGTCACCAGCTCCAGCAGCTCGGTGGCCACGAGGTAGTTCACGCCATCGTGCTCGACGACGGAGTAGTCGAAGTCCGGCTTCACGGCGATGGCCAGGTTGGCCGGGAGCGTCCACGGCGTGGTGGTCCAGATGATGGCGTACGCCGGCTTCTCCATCGGGAGGTCGAGCTCCTGCACCGACTCATCAGTGAGGCGAAAGCGCACATACACGCTCGGCGACGTGTGCTCCTCATACTCGACCTCCGCCTCGGCCAGCGCGGACTGGTCGTAGGTGCACCAGTGCACCGGCTTGAGACCCTTGTAGACCTGGCCGCTCTCGATGAAGCGCCCAAGGGCGGCGGCGATGTCGGCCTCGTAGCCGAAGGCCATCGTCATGTAGGGATCGAGCCAGTCGCCGAAGACGGCCAGGCGGATGAAGTCCGCGCGCTGGATGTCGACGTAGCGCGCGGCGAACTCGCGGCAGGCGCGGCGGAAGTCGGCGGGCGAGAGCTCCTTCTTTTTCGAGCCGAGCTCCTTGTCGACCGCGTGCTCGATGGGAAGGCCGTGGCAGTCCCAGCCCGGCACGTACGGCGAGTCGTAGCCGGCCATGGTCTTCGACTTGACCACGACGTCCTTGAGGATCTTGTTCAGGGCATGACCGATGTGGATCTTGCCGTTGGCGTACGGGGGACCATCGTGGAGGACGAACTTCGGCCGGCCGGCGGACTTCTCGCGGATGAGGCGGTAGAGGTCGAGCTCGCGCCAGGCATCGAGCCGCTTCGGCTCGTTCTGCGGGAGGTTCGCCTTCATGGAGAAGGTCGTCTGCGGCAGGTTGAGCGTCTTCTTGTAATCGCTGCTTTCGGCCATGGTGGAGGCGCAAACTAGCAGCGGGGGTGGGAGATTTCAAGAATGCTGGCTCGGCAGCGGTGCGCCGCTCCGAGCGGTACAATCCCGCCATCCTTTACCGTGAGGTCG
This sequence comes from Thermoanaerobaculia bacterium, assembly GCA_035273585.1. Lineage (GTDB taxonomy): Bacteria > Acidobacteriota > Thermoanaerobaculia > Gp7-AA8 > Gp7-AA8 > JAFAVZ01. The sequence continues at coordinate 18,046 of DATEOX010000356.1, read as the reverse complement.
TCAACCCCCTGCTGCGCGATCTGCGGCAGCTCGAGCCGCAGCAGCGCCGGAAGCTTCGCCAGCTCTGCTTCTGGATGCTGTTCGTTTATCTCGAGTGGACATACTTCGAGGTCGCCATCCTGCCGCTGGTGGCTGGCGCGGCCGCCGGAGGGTTGCTGCTGTTGCATCCGTCGCTCCGCACGCGGCCGAGCTTCGTCGTTCTGCACGCCGCGATCCTGGGCGGCCTCGCGGTCGGCTGGCTCGCGACCTCGGATTGGCACGTCCTCCTCGACTTCGAGCTGCTCGGCGCCCTCGCGGTGCTCGAGCTGCTGCATCGCAAGACGGCGCTGCTCCTTCTCCTCGCAGCGGAGCACGGCGCGGCGGCGGCGACGGGCGGCTTCACGCCGCTCGCGATCGCACGTGTGTTTGCCGTCATCATGCTGCTGGCGATCGTCGTGCGCCGGCGTATGCCGGTGGTCTTCGAGGAACAGAAGCCCGTACCACCGCCCCCCGCCCCGCCGCGCACCAAGCCGATGACGGTGGCGCAATGGGAAGCGCGCAACCCGCCGAGATGACTACATCCCGCCGGCGCTGAGCGTGCGCGGCGCGCCGACGCGCAGCCGCTCTCCTACGCGCAATTTGCGGGCGGCGTCGAAGTCGTTCAGGTCGCGTAGCTCGTCCACGGTGAGGTTGTGGCGCCTGGCGATGGAGTAGAGCGTGTCGCCTTTGCGGACGGCGTAGTAGATGTCGGAGCCGCGATTGAGCAGCGCGCCGAGCTCGCGAGCGCGCACCGGCAGGTAGACCGAGTCGCCCTCGCTGACGTCGCGCGGCGAGCCGAGGCCGTTCATCGCGATGAGGGTATCGACGCTCGTGCCGAGTGATTGCGCGAGGCGCTTCAGGGTGTCGCCTTCGCGGAGGGTGAAGGCGCAGAGCTTGATGTCGGCGTCTTCTCTTCGCAGGGTCGCCGCGCGCACCACCACGGCCTCAGCGGACTTGGCCGGGATGCGCACCTGGGCGCGTCCCGGCGGCACGACTCCGCGGCGCAACGCGGGATTCAACTCCTGCAGCAGCTCCTCATCGACGTTCGCCACCTCGGCGAGGTAGCGCAGCGAGACCGGGCCGTCGATCTCGACGCGCTTCGCATCGATGTCGCCCTGGTCGTCGCCGAGGCGGAAGCCGTAGGTCTGCGGGTCGCTGGCGATGACCAGCGCCGCGTAGAAGGTGGGGACGTAGCCGCGGGTCTCCTTCGGAATGGCCGCCTGCTCGGAGAGCTCCCAGAACGTCGACGCGCCGCTGTCGGCCAGCGCGCGGCGGATGCGGCCCGGCCCGGCGTTGTAGGCGGCGAGCGTCAGCGGCCAGTCGTCGAACTGGCGGTAGAGGTCCTTGAGGTACCGCGCCGCGGCGCGCGTGGAGCGCTCCGGATCGGCCCGCTCATCGACCCACCAGTCGACGCGCAGCCCGTACTCGCGCGCCGTCTCGGACATGAACTGCCAGATGCCGTGCGCGCCCGCCCGCGAGGTCAGCGTCGGCGCATAGCCACTCTCGATCACCGGCAGGTAAGCCAGCCCCTTCGGCAGGCCCGCATCGGCCAGCGACTTGTCGATCAGCTTCTTGTAGCGGCCGGAGCGGGTCAGGTAGGCCTGGATGTCGCTCTTCATCTCGTTGGAGAAGAGGCTGATCGCCCCCCGCACGCTGCGGTGGTCGGGGATGGGCATCGAGGCCGCGGCTTCGACGTCGACGGCGGGCGGCGCCACCGGCCGATGCTCGCGCGCCACGATGTCGTCATACGCCGTCTGCAGCTCTTTCTGAAACGCGGCGGCATCGAGATGGGCGGCGGCGGGCGGCTGGCTGACAGGGACCGGTGCGGGTGGGGGAGCTGAGGCGCAGGCGGCGGACAACAAAATGATCGGCAGCCATTTGTTCATCACACCCACCCTCCTGCCTCACGCTTCTTCGAGCTTCAGATCGATCGCAACCGACTGGACGTCCGACGCGTCGCCGAGCTCGATGGCCTGCTCCTGCGTCTGGAGCACGCCGTCCGAACCCTCGAAGGATACCGCAACCCGGACGGAACGGGCCTGGGGAAGGATGCCCGGCGCGATGGACATCGACAGCGACTTGCGCACGTCGCGCTTCGGGCGGGGGACGACGATCTCCGGCGGCGGCGTCTCTTTCTTCGGCTTGGCCGGCGCTTGGGTGGTGGCCCGTTTTCGCAGCGCCTCGAGCTCGGCCATGATGTCCACCGACGACCGCACCTTGACGTGCTTGACGTCGGCCGGTTTGGCCGGCTTCTCCGTCTGGCTGAAGTCGACCTCCGGCTCGGGCTGGGGGGCGGGTGCGGCGGTCGGCGCGGCGGCGATCGGCTCCGGCGCGGGCTCCGGTTCCGGCTCCGGCAGCTCGTCGAACGGCGGCGCCTCCGGGATGATCGGCTCGGGAGCGGCCTGCGCCGGCTCCGGGGCGGGGGGCGGGGGCGGGGCGTAGTCGGCGACCGGTGCGTCGGAGAGGATGCGCGCGTCGACATCCGCCGATTTGGCCAGAGTCGAGTCGGTGAAGACCTCGGCGGCGGCGGGCACTTCCTCGATTTCTTCGATCGGCTCGATGAGCGGCGGCGCGACTGTCGCGGCCACCGAGGCCGCGGCGGCGGGGGTAGTGAAGGTGGGCGTCGCCGGCGGGGCGATCGTTCCGACGGCGGGCGTCGTGCCGGTGATCGGGCGTGGTGCCGCGTGGTCCTCTCCCTTCACCCGGAAGGTGCCGATCTCCTTCCGCGGCGCGGCCGGCTTGACCGGCTCTTCGCCCGTCATGCGGCGGCGCAGCGTGCGCAAGGTCAGCTTGGAGATCGTCTTCAGCGTCTCGAAGACGCCCATCCCGGAAACCGCCGCCGCCTCGACGTGCTCGTAGCGCCGCTCGGGATCGATGGCGTTGAGGATCTGGTCGACGGAGGCGAGATTCGGGAGGTCGCGTTTGTTGAGCTGGAGGACGAGCGGGATCTCATCGAGATCGAGGCCGATCTCGGCCAGGTTCTCGCGCAGGTTCTTCAGGCTCTCCACGTTCGCGTCGAGCATCGCCAGTTGGGAATCGGCCACGAAGACGATGCCGTCCACGCCCTTGAGCACGAGCTTGCGGGTGGTGTTGTAGAAGACCTGGCCGGGGATGGTGTAGAGCTGGAGGCGGGTCTTGAAGCCGCCGATGACGCCGACGTCGATGGGCAGCAGGTCGAAGAAAAGGGTGCGGTCGGTCTCGGTCTCGAGACTGACCATTTCCCCGCGGCTCTGGGGCGAGGTCTTGGCGTAGATGTAATGAAGGTTGGTGGTCTTCCCACAGAGGCCCGGACCGTAGTAGACGATCTTGGCCGCCATCTGCATCGTGGCGTAGTTGAAGAAGACCATCCGCGCGGCTCCGAAAGGGTTTCGATGGTAGCACTTACTTCGCGGCAGCAACAATGCGCGTCGCGAGCAGGCGGTACAGCTCGGCCATGGCCGGATCGTCTTTGAGCGCCTGGAGGTGCCGCTCGATGGTCGCCTGATCGCCGCGCACGGCCGGCCCGGTGAACCTTGCGGCTCCCTCCTGCCTGCGCCAGTTCTCGATCGCCGAGGCGGCCAGCGCTGCGAGATCCCCCTTCACGTTCCCGATCCCGATCAGCTCCTCGGCCAGGTCGAGCATCAGCGCCACGTAGTTGGAGCCGAAGACGGCCCCGGCGTGATAGCGCGCCTTCTGCTCCTTCGTCACCTCGGCGAAGCGCGCGCCGACGTTTTCCGCGATCCGCTTGGCGGTCTCGCGATGGTTGCCCTCGAATACGAGCAGAGTGTTTTCGAGATCCGACGGCTCGCCGACGGGCGGCAGCGCCTTCAGTGGGTGGAGCGAGAAGCCGCCTCTAACGGCCGTCAGCGACCCGCTTGCATGGAAGACGGTGGCGTCGGTCTGGGGGATCCGCTCCGCCACTTCGGCGATGGCGCGGTCGCTCACCGCGACGAGCATGAGATCGGCCTGCAACTCATCGATGGCCCGCCGAGGCGCGCCGAGGAGCTCGGGCAGCCGGCTGGTCGACTCCTCGCGCAGCCAGACGCCGGCGATCGGCCATCCCACGCGCCGCCACGCGGAGCCGTACGCCCAGGCGGCGCGGCCGCCGCCGAGGATGGCGAGGGTGGGGGAGTTAGACATCGCGGCGCAGCCAGGTAGTAATGGCGTAAGAGAAGTCGGTGAAATGCAGCGCGTTCAGGTCGAGGCGGAGCTCTTCGCACAAGTCGGGCAGCTCCGCTCGAAACATCAAGTACTCACTGTACAGAGCTGCTCCGCCGGGAATCGTCGGCAGGTTCGATTCGGCGCGCAGCCAGTCACGAACTCGGGCCACCGCGACCGCGGGATCGTTTCCGTGCTGCTGGATGTCCTGACCGCCGATGTCCGAGATCGATTTCTGAAATCGATAGGGCTCGGCATCGAAGATCAGCAGCGACTTGCGGGCATGCTCCGGCCCGAACGCTTTGCACCCGAGATCGACGCCCAGCTCCAACGGCATGTTGAACCGTGGCAGGCCGCTCGTATCGTCAAGCTCCGTCCGCGAGAGATCATGGATGGAGAAGCGTGACTCAGCGATGAGTCGAATGATTTTATGCAGGCGAATCTCGCTCGAATCGAGCCGTTGACGCGCGCTCTTTGGTCGCAGACCGATCGCATGAATCGTGAAGACGATCGCCTCGAAGATCGGCGTGTAGGCCGCATCGAAAGGACAGTTGATGAAGACGTTGCCGTCGTAGTCGTGTACGAGGGTCATCGACTACCGGCGCTGCTTCTTCTTCTGCGCACGTTCGGCCGCTTCCCTTTGATGCCGCCTCGCGATCACCGCATCGACTGCCGCCTCGATCTTTTCCAGGCCGATGATGCTCGGCTCGGTCGGATAGAGGTAGACCAGCCCGGGATACTTCTTGGACGGCACTCCCGGGAGCGGTTTCCAATCGGGGGGCACGGGAGGTTCGGCCTCGAGCTCCTGCTCCTTTTTCTTCTTCGCCTTCATACCCTCATCCTAACCGAGGCGTCCGTCGTAAACTGCCGCCGTGCATCGCGCTCTCATTATCGCACTGCTGTTCCTTGCCGCGCCGCTCGCGGCGGCCCCTCCCTCCACTTGTGCCGGTCCCTCCGCCTACGATCAGGCGCTCTGCGCGTACCAGCGGCGGCAGTTCGCCGAGGCGGAGCGGGCGTTTCGGGTGATCGTGGAGAAGATGGCCGACGAGCCGGCGACCATTCGCTCCATGTACTTTCTGGGGCGGACGCTCATGAAACAAGGTCATTACGACGAGGCCGCCACGCTCTTCATCAGAATCTACTCCCTCGATCCGCCGTTCTATCGGGAGTGGAACTGCGACTTTCTCCTCGGTGAGTGCAGGAGGGCCCAGGGAAAGGGTTGATGAAAGGCTGATGACGCAGACCAATTTCGAGCTCCGCCGCAAGCTCCTCCAGCTCGAGGCGCTCTATGACGTCGGGCGCGCGCTGAACACGCTGCGCCCGGAAGGGGAGCTCCTCGAAGAGCTGATGCAGCGGGCCATCTCCGTCCTCGACGCCACCGTCGGCTTCATCTTCTCCCTCGACGACAAGCTCAACGTCCAGCAGCTCTTCACTTTCGGCGTCGAGCCGCCCTCCACCCCCAACTCCATCCTCGGCGAGCCGCCCATCAAGCAGGTGGTCGCCTCCCGCGAGCCGCTCTCCCTCGCCGTCTCCCGCTTCCTCGGCGGGCCGGGCAGCGACCTGCTCATCGCCCCCCTCGTCGCCGGCGACGCCATCCTCGGCGTCCTCGGGGTTGGGGGGAAGGAGGAGCGCGGCGCGAAGAGCGGCAGCTTCGTCGAAGACGACCTTCGGTTCCTCTCCTCCCTGGCAGCCATCGGCGGCGCGGCCATCGACAACACCCGCAGCTTCCACCGCCTCGACCTGATGCGCGAGACGCTGGAGGACGAGAACCGCTCCCTCAAGGCGCGCATGCTCCGCGAGTACTCCGACCGGCTGATGGTGGGCGACTCGGCGAAGATGCAGCGGGTCATCGACCTCGTCGCTCGCGTGGCCGACTCGCAGGCGAATGTGCTGATACGAGGAGAGTCGGGGACGGGCAAGGAGATGGTGGCCCGCCTGATCCACGGCAACTCGGCGCGGAAAGACGGCCCGTTCGTGGCCATCAATTGCGCGGCGCTCCCCGAGACGCTGCTCGAGTCCGAGCTGTTCGGCATCGAGCGCGGCGTGGCCACCGGCGTCGAGGCTCGCCCGGGCAAGTTCGAGCTGGCCAAGGGCGGGACGATCTTCCTCGACGAGATCGGCGACATCCCGCTGACCCTGCAGGCCAAGCTCCTGCGCGTCCTGCAGGAGCGGGAGATCGAAAAGCTGGGCGGCCGGCGGCGCATCCCCATCGACGTCCGCTTCCTCTTCGCGACGCATCGCGGCTTGGAGGAGATGATCGAGAAGGGCGAGTTCCGCCAGGACCTCTACTACCGCCTGAAAGTGGTGGAGATCACCCTCCCGCCGCTGCGGGAGCGGAAGGAAGACATCCCGAAGCTCGTCCGCTTCTTCCTCGACAAGTACGGCAGGCGCGAGGGGCTGAAGGACGTGCGGATCACCCAGGAAGCACTGCAGAAGGTGATGCGCTACCCGTTCCCGGGCAACGTGCGGGAGCTGGAGAACCTGATCGAAGGCGCGCTGGCACTGACCGTCGATCCGGTCATCGATCCAGGCGACCTGATCCTTCCGGACTCCGCCGCGCCGGCGGGCGGTGGGCTGGAACTGCCGGATGACTACCCGACGCTCGATGAGCTCGAGGCGCGCTACATCGCCCGCGTGCTGGCCCACACGAAGGGAAACATCTCCGCGGCGGCCAAGATCCTGGGCGTGAACCGCAAGACGCTTTATCGGAAGCAGGACGAGATGTCCCAAAATGACGCAGATGATGCTAAATGGGACATACACTGACAAGCTGCACAAAACAAAGGTGTTATCGGTTATCAGTTGTCAGGAATGCGAAGAGTGGGTCGAAAAGGGACAAGTGACCAAGTGCACAGAAATTGGGCGAGTCTGTTGTAAACTCCCCCAGCCCAACGACTTAGGAGGTTGCGAGCTGATCCGGTACGCATGGCAGTCGCGTTGCTCTAGGGAGGCCCCGACACATGAGGGGGGCATCCATGAACGACTTCGCAGACACTCGTACCACCAAGCTCGAAACAGCGCTCTCGGCCAACTACCTGTTGCCCGCCGTGCTGGCCGCCAACACCTTCGCCCTGCTGGCCCTCGACCAGCTCGGAGGCATCCCGAACTGGATCAAGACGGCCGCCGCTCTCTTCCTCGCCTTCTGACCCTCGGTTCCCCAGGATCTTGTCCATGACGATGACCGCCGAGCGGCAGATGGATCTGACTCTTCCGATGGTCCCGGACATCGAGATCGCGGCCGCCCGTGCGGCCGGCAATCTCGCCCGGGAGCTCGGCATGAGCGCGGAGAAGATCGATGAGATGGCCCACGCCATCATCGAGGCCTGCATCAACGCTCGGGAGCACTCCGGTAGCGCGGACAACCGCATCTATGTAAGATTCGTCGGCTCTCAGAGGAACGGCAATCCGCGCATCGACGTCTGGATCACCGATCGTGGTCAGGGCTTCAACGTCGGCGAGGCCCACGCGCGCCGCCAGCAGCTCGGCGCTGCTCACAAACGCGGATGGGGGCTGCAAATCATCGAGGCGCACATGGACGAAGTCGACATCACGACCAGTCCCGACGGCACGACGATCCACATGGTCAAGTACGAGAAAACATCATGACTGAGGAATTGCGAGTCGCGATCGAGCGCCGCCAGGGTGGCGCGATCCTCTTCACCAAGGGCTACATCAACAATGTGGGCGGGGAGGAGATCGCCAACCGGGCCTACGAGCTGATGGACGACGGCGTCCGCACGCTCCTCCTCAACCTCCGCGAGACGAAGATCGTCAACTCGATCGGCATCTCGATTCTCATCGAGATCATCGAGAAGATGATGGACAAGGGGGGGCGCATCGCCTTCTGCAGCCTCACCCCCGTCATCCACAAGACCTTCCAGATCATGGGTCTGGCCAACTACGCGACGATCTTCAACGACGAGGAATCGGCCCTCCGCGAGCTGAACCTGCAGTCGTAGTATTCTCTCGCTCCCATGCCCCAGGCGACCGGCCTCGCGGAGTTTCTGCGCGATCTGCAGCAGCTTGAAAAGGCGGCGGCGCAACACCACGGACAACTGATCCTCGACGCCTTCTGCCGGCATACGCCGTACTCCGCCGGCGCGGTCTGGCTCCGCGACGGACGGGGCGCCGCCCTCCAGCTCGCCGCCCGCAGCCCGGAGTTCGACCCGCCCCCCGACGTCGGCGAGATCCCGCGCGACGTCTCGATGGGGCCGCACGTGCTGATCCCCATCCGCTCCCACCGCGAGTCCCTCGGCCTCATCGCCCTTACCCCCGCCGAGGCCTCCGCGGCCGATCTCGACAGCCTCCGCGCGGCCTCCGCGTTCCTCTCCAGCGTGATGACGAACCATCGCCTGGTGCAGGAGATGCGCGAGGGCGACTTCCAGCTCAAGTACCGCCTCTGGGAGCTCGAGTCGCTGTACGACATCGGCCTCTCCATCGCCGCCACACTGAACATGGACGACTTGGCGGACGAGATCCTGGCCCGGATGATCTCCCTGATCAACGCCCGCCGGGCGGGCCTCTTCCTGCGCGAGGGCGACCGCTTCCGCCTCTTCCGCTCCTTCGGCGAGATCGGCCTGAGCGACGCCGACCTCCTCGGCATCGTCACCGCTCACGGCGCGGTCACTCTCGAGAACGGCGCGCTCGCCGCGCTGCCGATCGTCGGCAACAACTCGACCATCGGCGTGCTGGCCATCGGCGACCGCGAGACGCGCGATGGCGTCGGGCCGTTCGAGCAGAACGACCTGCGCCTACTCTCCCTCTTCGCCAGCCAGGTGGCCATCGCCATCGAGAACGCCCGTCTGCACAAGGAGGCGCTGGAGAAGCAGGCCATGCAGCGCGACCTGGAGCTGGCCGCGACGATCCAGCGGGACATTCTCCCCAAGGCGATCCCCGACGTGGAGGGGATCGAGATCGCCACGCTGGCCCGGCCGGCGCGGCAGGTCGGCGGCGACTACCACGCGTTCGTCGAGCGCGACGGCGTCCTCACCCTGCTCGTCGCGGACGTGGCCGGCAAGTCGATGCCGGCGGCGCTCCTCGTGTCGGCGCTGCACGCGGCCGTGCAGCTCCTGTTCGCCGAGGGGCGGGGGCTGGGGGAGATCGCGACGGAGCTGAACAAGCACCTCCACCGTTGGTCGGCGGACAACAAGTTCGTGACCATGGTCATGGCCTCCATCGATCGCGAGGCGCAGACGATCGAGTACGTGAATGCGGGCCACAACCCCTGCTACATCGTCATCTCCGGCTCCTTCGAGCTGATGCGCTCCCACGGCCTCCCGATCGGCATCATGGGCAACTCGCGTTATCTGCCCCAGACCCGGCCTTTCCCTCCCGGCTCTACGGTCGTGCTCTACAGCGACGGCATTACCGAGGCGGCGAACGTGGGGGAGGAGGAGTTCGGGAACGAGCGGCTGGAGGGAGTGATGCGCGCCAGCCTGGACGGCGGGGCCGCCGCCGTGCGCGACGCCATCGCGAAGGCCGTGGACGCGTTCACGGCGGGGGCCGCGCAGTACGACGATCAGACGCTCGTGGTGGCAAAGAGTTGTTAGTTGTTGGTTATTAGTTGTTGGTAGGACCCCCGGCCGGGCGTACTACGAACAACCAGCAACGAACAACCAACAACTCGTGCACTGTTACAACCGTCCTCTCTCCCCGAACCGCCGCGAACGCGGATCGTCCCACCCAACAAGGAGGTTACAAATGAAACGACTCGGATACCTCGGTGCGGTTCTCCTCATTGCAGGCGCGGCGTGGGCGGGTTCGTCGATCACCGTGACGCCGTCGGACATGAAGAGCGGCGAGACGAAGACCTTCGAGGATGGCGACCAGAAGATCTCCATCTCCCGCAGCGGCGACGACATGACCATCAGGATCGAAGGCGCCGGCGAGACGAAGCGGATCACGGTGTCGAAGGCGAACGACGGCTCGATCCGCATCGGCCGCGACGGCGCGCTGCTGCCAGGCTTCCGCTCCTTCGTGGTCGGGCCGGAGCGGAAGCGGATCGTCATCGACGGCGTGCCGGTGGTCCCCGAGTTCGAACACTTCCGCGCGCAGCCGCTGCCGGAGCGGAAGCAGCAGACGTGGTACGTCTGCCCGAAAGATCACACGCTGATGGCCATCCCGGACGCGAAGGAAGACCAGACCTACAAGTGCCCGGTGGACGGGACGGTGCTGGAGAAGAAGAAGGGGCGTGGCTTCAGCTTCTTCTTCGATGAGGACTCGTTCGGGAGCTCCGAGCTCTGATCACATCGCCCGCCGACGCGGCGGGAAGGCGGCCAGCAGCACCGGGTCGCGTCCCGCCGCCCAGTCTGCGGCGCTCGGCTCCACGCGCACGTCCGGCTCCACGGTGAGCTCGCCGTTCGGCAGCAGGGAGAAGGACTTCGTCGAGTAGAGGACCTGCAGGCGCGAGTGCGGGAGGATGAAGCTGACGATCTCCCCGAAGCTGTTGGGCGAGCCTCCGGTCGGCTCGCCGATCAGGATCGCGTTCGTCCCCTTGCGCAGGTCGATCGCCGCGAACATGCCGGACGAGAAGGTCGCTCGTCCAATGAACGCGAAGACGCGGCCGCGCTGATTGAGCCAAGGGCGCGACTGCAGACCGGTGACGATCGGCGCGAAGAGCGACGAGCTGCCGCCGAGGTTGTTGCGCAGGTCGATGATGAGCCGCGCGGGACGGTCGCGGTCGACCGCGGCCCACATCTCCTTCGCGAACGCGGCGAGCGATTGCGACGGCATGTCGTTGCAGATGTTGTAGGCGAAGTAGACCGTGTCGGAGCCGATGGTCGTCCGCCAGTAGTTGACGGTCGTCTGCTGCCGGAAGAGCGGCGGCGGGTCGGGCCATGACGGGTCGCCGGCGCGCAGCGAGCCGGAGGGGAGGTCGAAGTCGAGATGCGTGCCGTCCGGACGCTCGACCTCGAAGCGGGCGCCATCCAGCCGGTCGGTGATCCCGCTGCCGGCCAGGAGCTCGGTGAACATCAGGTACAGCGGCGCGCGGTAGCGGAGCCACCACTCGTTCTCGTACGGGATGATCCGCCGCACGGCGTCCAGCGCCTCGGCGATCGGCCTCCCTCCGATCGCCACCACCCGCCCCCCCGCCGCCTCCGCGTGGCCGGACGCGACGCGCGTGATGTACAGCCCGTCGCGCAGCCAGACCATCTCGATGGGCAGCGGCGTGAGGCCGACGAGAGAGAGGCCGGTGTGCGCGTCGTGGCCGAACGCGGCGAGCTCCATCAGCCGCACTTTGATCTGATGGTCGGCCAGCTCGGGGACGTCCGCCTCCAGCCGGGCCACGGCGGCGTCGAATTCCGCGCGCGTCCCGACAGTGAAGAAGTTCTTGTGCCGCTTCGGCAGCTCGGTACCGAAGAAGCGAATGTCATCCTGCCAGTCACTGACGCGGTCGGCGAAGACCGGCAGCGCGAGCAGCATCAAGAGCGCGAGCCGCCTCACGAACCGTTGGAGGGGCGCCTGCCGTGAAATCCTTCGACCTATTCGCCGCGGAACTCCGCCGCCCGCTTCTCGAAAAACGCGGCCATCCCTTCCGCCGCGTCGCGAGAGCGGAACGCGCGCAGTTGGTGCTCGGCTTCGAGGTCGAGCTGCGCGCGCAACTCGTTCCGCTCCGATGAGCGCAATGCCCGTTTGATGTCGGCGATCGGCAGCGGCGGGCCGGAGGCGATGGTCCGCGCCAGCTTCTCCGTCTCCGCCGGCAGGTCTGCCACCACCCGATCCACCATCCCGATGCTCAGCGCCTCGGCGGCATCGATGATCCGCCCGGTGGCCATGAGCTCGAAGGCGCGGCCCGGGCCGACCAGGCGGGGGAGGAGCCACGTCCCGCCCCAGTCGGGATGCAGGCCGATGCGCACGAACGTCTCGCCCAGCTTCGCCGTCTCCGAGGCGATGCGGTAGTCGCAGGCCAGGGCCAGGTTGCAGCCCGCGCCGGCCGCGACCCCGTTGACCGCGGCGATGACCGGCCTGGGCATCTCGACGATGCCCAGGATGATCTCCCGCCCGGCGTCGAGCAGCTTGCGGAAGCGCTCCTCGTCGCCGGCCTGCTGCAGGCCGCTCATGAAATCGACGTCGCCGCCGGCGCAGAACGCGCGGCCGGCGCCGGTGATGACGACCACGCGGGTGGCCGGTTCCGCTTCCGCCGTGCGCAGCGCCGCGAGCAGCTCCTCGCGCATCGTGCCGCCGAACGCGTTCAGCTTCTCCGGACGATTCAGAGTGATGGTCGTGACGCCGTCGCGCGTCGCGCTCTCGATGAACGACATGGCGCGGGAGTTTATAGGTAGACTCTCCGCCGCATGAAACGGATAGCCCAGTGGGTGCTCTACGCGACGATCCCCGTGTCCATCGCCCTGCAGTTCATGGACGCCGGCCTGGTCCTGCAGTTCGTCATGTCATGCATCGCCGTCCTGCCGCTGGCGGCGTGGATCGGCATGAGCACCGAGCAGCTCGCCCACCGGATGGGGCCGACGTACGGGGCGCTCTTCAACGCCACCTTCGGCAACTTCGCCGAGATGGTCATCGCCATCCTGGCCATCCGGGCCGGCCTGCCGGATGTCGTGCGGGCCTCGCTCAGCGGCTCGATCCTGGGCAACCTCCTGTTCGTCGCCGGCCTCTCCATGCTCTTCGGCGGCTGGAAGCGGAAGACGCAGCAGTTCAATGCCCTGGCCGCGGAGTCGCAGGCGGGGCAGTTGATCCTGGCCACGGCGGCGATGCTCGTGCCGGCGCTCTTCTTCCGCTCCGCGGTGCGGGCGCACCATCCGGAGCTCATCCATCAGGTTTCCATCGGCACCGCCGTCATCCTCATCATCAGCTACGGCTGTGGCCTCTGGTTCTCGTTCCGGACGCACAGGGAGCGGCTCTCGGCCATCGCCGAGACGGCTCATATGCCGGAGGGCGAAGAGCCGTGGAGCGTGAGGAAGGCCATCGGGCTGCTGCTCTTTGCCAGCGTGCTGATGGGCGTCGTGGCCGAGGGGCTGGTGCATGCAGTGGGGCAGGCAGGGGCGGCGTGGGGGCTGAATCAGGTCTTCCTCGGGTTCATCGTGCTGGCGGTCGTCGGTAACGCGGCGGAGCATTCGACGGCCGTGATGCTGGCCATGCGCAACCAGATGGACACGGCGCTGAACATCTCCATGCAGTCGAGCGTGCAGATCGCCCTGTTCGTGACGCCGGTGCTGGTCTTCCTCTCCTATCCTCTCGGCCATCCGCTGGACATCCTATTCACGCCGTTCGAGCTGCTGGCGGTGGGGCTGGGGGTGGCGATCTTCGCCTACCTGGCGTTGGATGGCGAGACGAACTGGTACGAGGGGATCCAGTTGCTCGCGGTGTACGCCATCATCGCCGTGGCGCTCTATTTCCTGCCCGGCGAGTCCGCGCCGGCGCACTGAGGTGAGGAGACGCGGTGGACGTTGACGAGAGCGCCCACAGGCGGCCGTACTTCTTCGAGATCTTCACGCTGGTCAACCTCGCCGTCATCTGCGTCCTGACGGCCGGGCGCGGCTTCGCCGTCCTCCCCACGCTGTTCCAGACGCTGCGCTTCTCCTGGGTGGCTCTCATCGCCGAGATCGCCGTCGGCGTCGGGATCCGCGCGCTGGTGGCGCGGATGCGCGGCGAGGGGGGCGACTACCTGCGCCGCATCCGCTCGCCGGGCTGGCTGACGGACACCGCGCGGCTGGGCATCTTCACCATTCTCATGGTCCACACCTACGGCTGGATCAAGCTGACCGTGCCGGTGCTCCATCCGCGTCTCTTCGACGCCGAGCTGTGGAACCTCGATCAGCGCCTGCTCTTCGGCTACTCGCCGACCATCTTCCTCCTCACCGTCTTCCGGCCCATTCTCCGCGCCTTCGACTGGTCGTACGCGAACATCTTCTTCGCCAGCCTGGTCATCGCCTTCACGTACTTTTTGTCGATGCCGGAGCGGCGGCTGCGCGTCGGCTTCGCCAACGGCAACGTGGCGTTGTGGATCATCGGCGCGTGGCTGTATCTCGCTCTGCCGTCGATCGGGCCCGCGTATTACTTCTCCGACGTCTGGTTCGAGTACGGGCGATCCCTTCCGACGACCCAGCACCTGCAGCTCACCCTGATGCGCAACTACCAGGCGATGCTGCGGCTGGCGAAGGGCGGTCAGGAGCCGATCGTCATCATCTACGGCGTGGCCGCGTTCCCCAGCCTCCACGTCGCCTTCCAGACCTACGTCTTCCTCTGGATGCGCAGGCTGTGGCGCTACGGCGAGATCGTCTTCGGGGTCTTCCTCCTCGTGATCTTCCTCGGCTCGATGGTCACCGGATGGCATTACCTGATCGACGGCGTGGCCGGCATCGCCCTCGCCGCCCTCTGCTATTGGCCGGCCCGCCGCTGGGCATTTCCCCCTCCCGCAAATCGTTGATCGGGTCAATGCCCGCAACCCAACCCAAGAGCCCCCTGGGCGAGCTCCTCGAGCGGCGTACCGTCGAAGGCGAGCTCTACGAAAAGCTGGAGAACAAGGCGCTGCGCTGCTTCTCCTGCGGTCACCGCTGCAAGATCCTCAACGGCCTGAAAGGCATCTGCAAAGTCCGCTACAACGAGGACGGCGTGCTCAAGGTGCCGCGCGGATACGCCGCCGCGCTGCAGGTCGATCCGATCGAGAAGAAGCCGTTCTTCCACGCCTATCCGGGCGCCCTCGCGCTGTCGTTCGGGATGCTCGGCTGCGACTACCACTGCGGCTACTGCCAGAACTGGGTGACGTCGCAGGCGCTGCGCGACCCGGTGGCCGGCGCGCCGCCGGTGGACGTCGAGCCGGCGGACCTCATCCGCCTGGCCAAGCGCCACGGCGCGAAGGTCATCACCTCCACCTACAACGAGCCGCTCATCACCTCGGAGTGGGCCGTGGAAGTCTTCCGCGAGGCGAAGAAGGAAGGGCTGGTCTGCTCCTACGTCTCGAACGGCAACGGCACGCCCGAGGTGCTCGACTACATCGCGCCGTGGGTCGATCTGTACAAGGTCGACCTCAAGGGCTTCAGCGACCGCCACTACCGCGACCTCGGCGGCACGTTGAAGCCGGTGCTGGAGACGATCCAGGGGCTGAAGCAGCGCGGCATCTGGCTGGAGATCGTCACGCTCGTGGTGCCGGACTTCAACGACTCGGATGAAGAGCTGACGCAGATCGCCGAGTTCCTGGTGAGCGTCGATCCCGACATCCCGTGGCACATCACGGCGTTCCACGAGGACTACAAGATGACGGGCAACGGCAACACGCCCGCACGCACGCTGCTCCGCGCGTACGAGATCGGCAGGCGGGCCGGCCTGCGCTACATCTACCCGGGCAACATCCCGGGCGCGTTCGGCGACAAGGAAGGGACGCACTGCCCGAAATGCGATGCGCTGGTCATCGGCCGCAGTGGTTTCCGCGTGACGTCGTACTCGCTCGTGGACGGCAAGTGCCCGCGCTGCGCGACGGCCATCCCGGGTGTTTGGGACGGCCAGGCCGCGGTTGGACGGAGCGGGATTCCGCGTCCGGTTTCCTTGGCGTAGGGCGTGCTATCGTTCGCGCCCGGTGGGTGACTTCATCGACATCGCCAGCGTGACGGACGTCCCGCCCGGCCGGGCCCGGACGTTCGACGCGGGCGACCGCCGCATCGCCGTCTATCACACCGCCCGCGGCTTCTACGCCAGCGACAACACCTGCCCGCACCGCGGTGGCCCGCTCGGCGAAGGGGACGTCATCGGCAACGAGATCGTCTGCCCCTGGCACCTCTGGGGCTTCGACGTCCAGACCGGTGTCTGCGCCGGCAACCCGGACATCAGCATCATCACCCACGAGGTGCGCGTCGACGGCGACCGCCTCCTGGTCAAGCTCTCTCCCGTCCCCGCGACCTCGGACCTGATGTGAACCCGAAACCGCTACGCCACGTCGACCTCTACGGCCCCTCCGGCCGGCTCGAAGCGCTCTACCGCGAGCTGCAGGATCCGGCCTCGATCGCCGTCGTCTGCCATCCGCTGCCCACCGGCGGCGGCACGCTTCACAACAAGGTCGTCTTCCGCGCCGCGCGCGGCCTGGAGGGGGCGAATGTGGCCACGCTGCGCTTCAACTTCCGCGGCGTCGGCGCCAGCGCCGGCCACTTCGACGAAGGGGAGGGGGAGCAGGCCGACGTGCAGGCCGCCATCGAGTGGGCCAGGCGTAAGCATCCCGGCAAGCGGCTGATCGTCGGCGGCTTCTCGTTCGGGTCGTGGGTCTCGAGCCGCGTCGCCTGCGAGGACGCGGACGTCTTCGCCGTTTTCCTCATCGGGACGCCCGTCAACAAGTACGACTTCGGCTATCTCCGCCACTGCGAGAAGCCGATGCTTTTCCTGCACGGCACGCAGGACGAGCACGGCGAGGTGAACAAGCTGGAGAAGCTCGCCCAGCAGGTCCGCAACGCGCAGAGCGTCATCGTCACCGGCGCCGACCACTTCTTCTCCAAGCAGTTGGAGGCGGTGGAGGAAACGATGCGCAGTTGGGCGGAAGAGATCCTCGCTACATAGCCCCGGCCAGGAAGCGCAGCCCGCGGATCGTCCGCGAGCCGTGCCACGTGAAGAGGTGGCCGGGAAACGGACCGATGGCGTTTGCGAACGCGTTCGCATCCTCCTTCGTGAAGGCGTACGGCTCGTCCGGAAGGAAGATGACTTCCGCCTTGACGTCCTCCGGATCGAGCTGCGGATAGCGCGCGTACTTGCCCAAAACGTTGATGCCGCCGGCTTCTTCGACGAGGCGCGAGACGTAGGTGTCCCCGCCGCACCACATCCACGGCTTCTTCCAGATCGGGACGGCGAAGGTGAACTGGCGCTTCGGCAGCGAGGTGCGCGCGTCGCGGAGCTCATCGACCAGCGGCGCCGGATCGCGATGATGGATTGCACCCAAGATGGCGATGAGCTGCTCGACGTCATCCACGCTTTTGGGTTCGGTGGCGAATACCGGCGCGAACGTTGCGAGCTCGTCGGCGTGGCGGCGGAGGTTCTCCTCGAGGTTCACGTGCACGAGGTCGGGCTGCAGGGCGCGGATGGCGTCGACTTTCGGGTTCTTCGTGCCGCCGATGCGCGGCAGCGGCAGGTTCTCGGGGAAAATGCAGAAGTCGGTGATGGCGACCACGTCGCCGCCGGCGCCGAGGTCGAAGAGAGTTTCGGTGAGCGAAGGGACGAGCGAGACGACGCGCCCGGGCGGCGAGGGAAAGGAGAATGCGCGGGCGAGCGCATCGCGGATCACGTCCGGAGTCTACCTGCTCATCGGCGCCGTCGCGCTCATGCAGCTCTGGCTCTCGCATCACTACTTCGGCTTCCTCACCGGCGACGACGTCGAGGTGCTGGCCTCCGCCTTCCGCCGCGCGTTCGGCTTCGAGTACTCGCCGTGGGACGTGCGGAACCTCTTCGTGCCGGAGGTCGTCGTGGAGCCGGTACTCCGGCTGGCCAACGCGATGGGCGTCGTCTTTCCGGCGCGGCTGCTGGAGATCGCCGCGCTGCCGTTCATCGCCGTCAACGCGCTGACCATCTGGCTCGTCTACCGGCTCGCGCTGCGCTGGAGCGACGACCTCCTCGCCGCCGGCGTCGCGGCGCTGCTCTTCGCGCTGCACTGGCTGCCGCTGATGTTCGGGAGCACGGTCTATCCGCGGACGATCGCCGCCGCGTGCACGGTAGGCGCCGCGCTGCTGCTCTCGACGCGCGACTCGCGCGGCGCCGCGCTTCTCGCCGGCGCGCTGGCCGGCCTGGCGTTCACCGACCGCTTCAGCGAGGGGGTGTTTCTGCTTCCGCTCGTCATCCTGAGCCGCGCAGGCGGCGAAGGATCTCCTCCGCAAGCACGCGGGAGATCCTTCGCTGCGCTCAGGATGACACTCGTCCTCGCCGGCGCCGCCGTGACCGTCCTGATCACCGTCGGCCTCTACGA
>DATEOX010000355.1:0-4832 GCA_035273585.1 Thermoanaerobaculia bacterium | reverse complement strand
ACAGTTTGGGCGGTCGCGCGCCGACGATCAGGATGGCCGTCGCGCTCTGAAGCTGACCGCAGCCCGCACGTCGTCCGCGTGGACCAACCCGGCGTGGGCGGCGCGGGGACGGTGGCCAAGGCCACCGCCGCCGCGGGCGCCTCGTGGGCCACGTCCGCGGCTTAGGGGTCGGACGCCGCGACCGCCGTCCCCAAGCGCCGCCGCGAAGCCGACGGCCGCCCTCCCCCCTCCGACGACACCCGTCGCCGAGCGAGCTGTCCCTCCTGGTGCGCGATGTTCGCCGGCGGGGATTGTTGCTCCTCGGCTCTTGTGCACGGATCCTCGGCTCTGTGCAATAGATCGTCGGCGAGGAGCAATCGGTCCTCGCCGGCGTGCAACATTCCCCTCCACAAGCAACGTTCAGCAGCCACGTGGAACTGTCGGCGGCGGTGTGCGAGGGTTCCGGCCGTGCGCAACTCGTTCACTCAGACGTCTCGTGTCGACCCTCCGCTGCTGTCGGTGTATGCTCCGAAGAGGTACATGACCACACGGCAAGCGCCAGTCGCGCGAATCGAGTATCTGCGTGTCGAGAACTACCGCGCGCTCAAGCACTTGGAACTCAGAGACATCCGGCCGCTCACGGTCCTGCTGGGGGCGAACGGCAGCGGCAAATCGACGGTCTTCGACGTCTTCAATTTCCTATCCGAATGCTTCCAGTTCGGCCTCCGCCACGCATGGGACCGGCGCGGACGGGCGCGCGAGTTACGAACACGTGGTCAGGACGGCCCGATCGTCATCGAGCTGAAGTATCGAGAGAGGCCGGATCTCCCGGCGATTACCTATCATCTCGCCATCGACGAGGGCAGCCGCGGTCCGGTGGTCGCCGAGGAGTGGCTCCAGTGGAGGCGAGGCTCGCGTGGCCGGCCATTCAAATTCCTCGACTATCGCGAAGGGCAAGGCAGCGCGACGAGCGGTGACATGCCGGACGAGGAGGACCGGCGGATCGAAACGCCGCTGCGAGCGCCGGACGTCCTCGCGGTCAATACGCTCGGTCAGTTCGCCGCACATCCCCGTGTGGCCGCGCTGCGCGAATTCATTACGGACTGGTACGTCTCGTATCTTTCGACGGATGACACCCGCAACCAACCCGAAGCCGGTCCGGAGGAGCGCCTGAGCAAGACAGGGGACAACCTCGCGAATGTCGTGCAATTTCTCAAGGAACGGCATCCGGAGAGATTGGAGGAGGTCTTCAGAACGCTGCGCCGACGCGTTCCACGTCTGGATCGTGTCATGGCGGACGTCATGCCGGACGGCCGACTGCTGCTCCAGATCAAGGATGCTCCTTTCGAACAGCCCGTCCTGTCGCGGTTCGCATCCGATGGAACGCTCAAAATGTTGGCCTACCTGGTCGTGCTATACGACCCGAACCCGCCGCGGTTCATCGGCATCGAGGAGCCTGAGAACTATCTGCATCCCCGGCTTTTGCCAGAGCTCGCGGAGGAGTGCCGAGCGGCAACGAGTCGATCGCAGCTACTGGTCACCAGCCACTCTCCTTTCTTCCTCAATTCGATGCGGCCCGACGAGGTGCGGGTGCTCTATCGCAATGAGGAGGGCTTCACTGAGGCTGTTCGCGCCGCTGACATTCGCGGCGTCCGCGAGTTCATCGACGCCGGCGCTTTGATCGGTCATCTGTGGCTCGAAGGACATCTGGGCGTGGGCGACCCGCTCGTCGACAGCGGCGCGCCTCGTAAGGGTCTTGCCCGGTGACCATCGAACATCTGGAGATTCTCGTCGAAGAACCTTCGGCTGAAGCGGCGCTCCGCGCATTGCTGCCGCGATTTCTGGCGGACGTCACATTCGCCGTCTACTCCCACGGCGGAAAAGCGGATCTGATGGCGAAATTGACCGAGCGCCTGCGCGGGTATGCGGCCTGGCTTCCGCACACATGGCGCATCGTGGTCGTTGTCGATCGTGACGACGAGGATTGCATGACACTGAAGAAACGGATGGATGGCATCGCCGCGGCGGCTGGCCTCGTCACGCCATCGGCAAGCAGACGTCGTGCTCTCGTCAACCGCATCGCAATCGAGGAATTGGAAGCCTGGTACTTCGGCGATTGGACCGCCGTTCGGACGGCATTTCCGAAAGTACGCGCGACAATTCCGTCCCAGAGTCGCTATCGCAACCCTGATGCGATAGCCGGCGGAACGTGGGAAGCGTTCGAACGTATCCTGCAGACCGGCGGCTATATGAAAGGCGGGCTCCGGAAGATCGAAGCTGCGCGTGCTGTGGCCGAACGGATGCAGCCCGATCGGAATACGTCGCGCAGCTTTCAGGCGTTCTGGAGAGCGATCGTGGACCACGGCTAGTTCCTCGCGGCACGAGCCGCTGCCGGGGCTGATCTCCGCGCTATGGTCACCGGTGGCATTGGCGTTTCTCATTCGCGCAAACTTCCGATGCAAGATCGCGGTCGTCGTGCGACGGACAGTACTTCCGGCTGATGCTGCACGCGCGGTCGCGGATGATGAAGCGGGAGGCGCTCGCGCTGAACATTGACCTCGACGGAGGACTCGGCCGGATGGGCCAACAGGCGTTCATGCGATGAGCGGGCGCATCTACTACAGCGAGGCGTGATCCGATCCGCGCAAGTTCGGTACGGATCCTTCGGCGTCTGCGCGCCTTCAGGATGACAGTTGGGCGCGCGCCTCGGCCACCGTCATGTCCTTGTTGTACACCGCCGTATCCGGCTGCTGGTGCACGCTGTGTCGGAGCGACCCGAGGTCATACGGCCCGAAGCCGATCTCCTCGATGAGGTCCGACACCACGCGCTTCGCGTCGGCGTCGTCGCCGGAGACGAAGATCACGCGGCGGTCATCGACGGGCGCGTCCTTTCGCCCCTGCTGCCGAAGGTGCTCGAACCAGATCGTGTTGAAGGCCTTCACCACGCGCGACTCGGGGAGGTGGGCGGCGACCAGCTCGCTCGAGGCCTGCTCGCCGGAGTCGAGGCGGGAGAAGTGTCCGTCGCGGTTCGGGTAGTAATTCATCGCGTCGATGACCACCTTGCCGCGGAGGTCGGCGGCGGGGAGCGTCGGGTAGTCCTTCAGCGGGATGGCCAGCAGCACGACCTCGCCGAAGCGCGCGGCCTCGGATGGCGTCGCGGCGCGCGCGGCGGGGCCGAGCTCCTCGATGAGTGGCCGGAGCGTCTCCGGCCCGCGTGAGTTGCTGATGGCGACCTCGTGGCCGGAGTCGACGAACAGGCGCGCCGTCGTCCCGCCGATATGTCCCGCTCCGATGATTCCGATCTTCATGATGCTGATCGTATGTCGCCCAAGGTCACCGGCGGTAGGTATTCGCCAACGCGCGTCCGTTGCCACCAGCCGGGCTCGTCCCGAGCGCTGAAGCGGTAGAGCCAGTAGCCGGCGCGGATGAGGCGCGGCGGCCGGTCGGGGAAGGGGTTGCCGCGCAGGAGGGCGAGCGTCGGCGCGTCGTTGGTCAGCAGCTTCTGCACGAAGCGGATGAACCACATTTCGTAGCCGCGGCCGGCGGAGAAGGGCAGGAACCACATCAGCCAGTCGAGGCGGAGGTGGTACGGCGCAACCTGCGGCGGGCGGCGCATCGGGTCGCCCGGCTTGGCCTTGAACGCGTACTCCTTCCACGCCGCACCGTCGTCGCTCCCCTCCAGCACCACCTCGTAGCGCTCCTTCGTGATGCTGCCGAACGCGCCGTACGCATTCACCAGGTGGTAGCGGTTCCAACTGTAGTTCATCAATTGATTGCGCGAGAAAAGGTTGATCGCCGGCCGGATACTCAGCACGAGCGTCAGCGCGGCGAGCGCGTAGAGCAGCCACTCGTACACCAGCGGCCGGGGGAGGACGGCGGGCACGGCGAATCCGAACAGCGCGTCGTGGAAGCCGGCCACGCCGAGGACCACCGTCAGCCAGTTCAGCCAGGCGTAGTTGCCGCTGATGATGAGCAGCAGTTGCTGCGAGATCAGCAGCGCGGCGGCGATCGAGGCGAACGGCTGCGGGGCGAAGAGGCCCCACGGCGCCACGAGCTGCACGAAGTGGCTGTACGCGACGCTGAAACGATGAACGGGGCGCGGCAGGCGGTGGAAGACGCGGCTCAGCGGATTGGGTAGCGGCTGGGTTTCGTGGTGGTAGTAGAGGCAGGTCAGATCGCGCCAGCACTGATCGTGGCGGATCTTGATCAGGCCCGCGCCGAACTCCACGCGGAAGAGCATCCAGCGGAAGATCGCGATCACGATCCAGGACGGCGCGAGCTCGCGCGTGCCGAGGAAGGCGGCGAAGAAGCCAGCCTCGCAGAGCATCGACTCCCAGCCGAACGCGTAGAACGTCTGGCCGACGTTGACGATGGACAGGTAGAGCATCCAGAGCAGCAGCCAGACGGCGATGGAGAGGGCGAGCGGCATCCGCTCCGTGGCGCCGAGGAGCGTCGCGGCGGAGAGGATGATGCCGAGCCAGACGGCGGCGCGCAGCAGGCGGTCGGAGTAGCGCCAGTGGAAGAGCGACGGCGCGTCGCGGAAGCGGACGCGGGCCAGAAAGGCGGGCGTCGGCAGCAGGCCGCGCTCGCCGAGAAGGGCGGGGAACTGGTTGAGCGCGCCAATGAAGGCGAGGAGGTAGAGCGCCGCGAGCCCGCGCTGGAGGAGCAGACGGATCAGCCAGAGGCCGCCGAGGTAGGCGTCCACGCGGGTAGGGGGGTGCCAGATGCGGACCAGGCTATAGACTCTGCGCCGCGATGGAAGTGTTCGAGATCGTCATCGCCCTGCTCCTGGCGGGCGCCGGGCTGGCGGCTCTCGCGCGGCGGATGGCCACGCCGTACCCCGCGCTGGTGGC